>JBAYBU010000044.1:0-8148 GCA_041669105.1 Bacteroidales bacterium
CAATACAGCTTCACTCTTAGACAAAGATTTAGACTCAGTTTGAGATTTAGAGGTCTTATCGCTTTTTTGAGCAAAAGAGAGTGAGGTTAAAAGTAAAAAAAAAGTAGTCGCAAATAATATTTGTCTTGTTTTCAAGTTCCAACTTGCTGCTTTTACACTTTTATGTAATGTGTTAGTTTGTACAGTTTTCATATTCCAATGTATTGCTTTCATATTCTTATGTGGTGATTCACACTCAAATGTATTGCTTTCATATTCTTATGAGGTGATTCACACTCAGAGTAAATTTAGGATTCTATTAAAAAACAGAGATTCCAATATCAGTAGTAAAATGCTCTAGAGTCTCTATTCCTCTGTATGAGTTGCCATTATCATTAAGCTCTGGGCTCCATACCGCTATAGATAACTTACCCGGGATAATTGCTATAATGCCCCCACCAACACCACTTTTCCCAGGAAGCCCTACTCTATAGGCAAAATCACCCGATTCATTATATAGGCCACAAGTGAGCATAAGCGCATTCATTCTTTTGGCTGTTCTAGAAGAGACTACTCTTTGCCCAGTGGCAGGATTTACCCCACCGTTTGCAAGAAACAAAAACGACTTGGCAAGAGTTAAAGTGTTCATACTAATACTGCATTGGTTACAATAAATATCTATAATTGTACCTATATCATGCTCTATAGTGCCAAAGCTTTTCATGAAATTAGCCAAAGCCACATTCCTGTGAGAGAACTCAAGTTCTGATTGTGCAACCTCGTTATCATAATCAACATCTTGGTCTCCACAATTTTCTCTTACAAACTCCAATACTGCCTTTTTAGGATTATCATAAAGCCCCATCAATTTATCGGTAATCACCAACGCTCCTGCATTTATAAATGGGTTCCTAGGGACTCCTTTTTCTTGCTCCAACTGAATAAGAGAGTTAAAAGAGGTGCCAGATGGCTCTCTGCCCACATAGTTCCATAAATCATCTCCCAAATGTTTACTTGCCATAGCAAGAGTAAAAACTTTTGATATACTTTGTATAGTAAATCTCTTGTCGCTATCTCCTATAGAGAAATTGCCACCCTCTAAATCACATACCGAAATCGCATATTGATTAGGATCTATTTTTGAAAGTGCAGGAATGTATTGAGCCACCCTGCCTTTTCCCGTGTCATACTTGAGAGATTCATAAATTTTTGTTACAGCATTTTCGTAAACCATAGTTGGTATTGTTAAAATAGAATCTTGTTTAAACCTCTTTTAACAAAGATATACAATTTAATTTTTACAGAAATAAGTATCATTAATGTTATCTTTATCTAATTTTGCATTATAAAAGCAAGTCCTAACATAATAGAGGCCAAAATAATTACAGCATGAAAGAGTATAGACCTATAAATAAAGAAGAGATAGCCATACTTGAACGGCAAAGTTGCCGTTGCGATAATTGGGCAGATGTAATGGTGCATCCCAGGTTCAATCCTAAATTTGTGAAGAGTACGTCTTTATCTGGCAAGATTTACCTGCCTCTTTTTGAAAAGGAGCTCACTTTTCCCGGTGGTATTGCTAAAAAACCTGGAATATATAGTGCACATTTACATAATGTTAAAGTTGGAGACAACTCCTGTATAGAGAATATTCACAACTATATCGCAAACTACAACATAGGTGAAAATTGTATAATTGAGAATGTAGATAGGATAGTTACAGACAGGATCTCTACTTTTGGGAACGGTACCGAAGTCTCTGTTTTAAATGAGACAGGGGGCCGAGAGGTTCTTATAAATGACAAATTGACTGCACAGTTTGCATATATAATGGCTCTCTATAGGCATCGTAAAAAATTAATATCTAAGATGAAAGGGCTCGTAGAAAACTACAGCGAAAAGCACTCATCTAATATTGGAGAAATTGGAGACAATGTTACTATTATAAATACTGGACTTGTTCAATGTGTAAAGATTGGAAGTAATACTACAATTGAGGGGGCACTTTTACTAAAAAACGGGAGTATAAACAGCAACTCTCACGATCCCGTTTATATTGGCCACGGAGTTTATTGCAAAGATTTCATTATCTCTTCGGGCGCTAGTATTGACTCTGGAACAACTATAGAAAAATGTTTTATTGGCCAATCTACTATTTTATGCAGAAACTACTCTGCAGAGCACTCTCTTTTCTTTAGTAATTGCCGAGGACAAAACGGAGAAGCCTCAGCAATTTTTGCAGGGCCCTACACCGTGAGCCATCATAAATCCACTCTCCTAATTGCAGGGCAATTTTCTTTTATGAATGCAGGTTCGGGATCTAACCAATCCAACCACATGTATAAGCTTGGCCCTATACACCAAGGGATTATGGAAAGAGGAGCTAAAACAACCTCGGACTCCTTTATCTTATGGCCCGCAAGAATAGGTGCATTTTCACTGGTAATGGGCAGGCATGTAAACAATACCGATACCTCTATGCTGCCATTTTCTTATTTGATAGAGAGAGAGAATACAACTTATCTTATCCCAGGAGTTAATCTTAGAAGCGTGGGCACAATAAGAGATGCCCAAAAATGGCCAGAGAGAGACCGCCGCAAAGACATTGCTAAATTGGATCAAATTAATTACAACCTATTAAGTCCCTATACAATTGAGAAGATGATGCAAGGGCGAGATTTACTTAAAAATTTAAAAGATCTATCGGGAGAGACTACAGACTTATACTCATATAAAAGCACGAAAATAAAAAACTCGTCGCTGTTCAAGGGGATAAAATATTACGAGATTGCCATTCAAAAATTTATGGGAAACTCTGTAATTAAACGTTTAGAGGGTCTAGTTTTTAAAAACGAACAGGAGATTGCCGATAGGCTTATGCCCGATACCGAAATTGGCAAGGGCTCATGGTTAGATGTTTCGGGATTGATTACCCCTAAAAGTGAAATTGAGAAACTCCTCAATATGATAGAGAGTGCACAAGTAACCTCACTTAAAGAGATAAATAATTATTTAGAAGCTTTGCATGCAAATTACTACAATCTAGAATGGACTTGGTGCTATCATAAAATTGAAGAGGTTTATGGAATAGATCTAGCTAATATTAAAGCTATAGATATAAAAAACATTGTTGAAAAATGGAGGGAAGCGGTTGTAGGTTTAGATAGAATGCTCTACGAAGATGCTCGTAAAGAGTTCTCACTCTCTTCTATGACTGGCTTTGGAGCCGATGGCGATTTAGACCAATGCCGCTTAGACTTTGAAGAGGTACGTGGAGTTTTTGAAAATAATAAATTTGTCTCGGCAGTTCTAAAACATATAGATGAAAAAAATGCACTCGGAGACGAACTGCTCTCTAGAATTAAACATCTTATCTACTAACGCACGGTTTAATCGCAGTAGTTTGTGGTTTTTGGTGCCTATTTTACTAATAAAGTGAAAAAGTTGTATATTTTCGCTGTAGATTTTGTTGTATATTTATATCCTAAATAATTATTTGTTATGAGATGGATTACATTGTTTTTGACATTGCAAATGTCATTATTTATAAATTCTTGCGAAAAGGTTAACAATGGTGCCAATAAAACAGAGCCAATTGAGATTATTTTAACCTCGGCACAAACTAAAATAGCAGACAATGGCAACACTGTTGCCTTTACCTATCTTGCAAATATTTCTGAGCAGGAAATTCTTGATAACAAAAGAGAGAACGTTATGATCTCTCCTTTGAGTCTAAACCTTGCTATGGCAATGTGTTGGAACGGAGCCGATGGTCAGACAAAAGAGCAAATCAAAAACACATTGGGTTTTGTGGGTAATACAGACCAAGATGTCAACAGTTTTTTTAAGAAGATGATAGAGACTCTTCCTAAAACAGATCCCTCTGTTAAACTTTCTATTGCAAATTCTATTTGGCAACATAAAGATTTTGCTGTTTTGGAGAGTTTTTTAGCTACTAACAAAAAGTGGTTCAACGCCTCTATTCAATCACTTGATTTTAGAAACAGTAACTCTGTAAATATTATTAACGATTGGTGTTCAAACAATACCAATGGAATGATCAAGAAAATTATTGATGAGATAAAGCCTAATGAAGTGCTCTTCTTAATTAATGCTCTCTATTTTAAAGCTCCGTGGAAAAACGAGTTTAAAGAAGAGAAGACAACTATGCAACCGTTTTATTTAAGAGATGGAAGCAGCAAAAATGTCTCTACAATGAACCAAGAGGTAACATGCCAATATTCAGAGGGAACAAACTACAGGGCTGCCACACTACCATATGGCAACGAAGCTTTTAATATGACAATTATTCTCCCAAATGAGGAGCATTTACCAGAAGATCTCTTTACTATTTTGGAAGCAACATCACCTACTACTAATAGCTGGAGCACTATTATAAACGATAAAACAGCTACCATACTAGACATTTACTTGCCTAAATTCAAGTTTGAATATGAGATTGAATTTAACGACATCCTTAAGAAAATGGGAATAACAGATGCTTTCATTGCAGGGCTTGCCAATTTCTCTCGTATATCATCTGAGAGGGAGCTTATAATTACGAAAGTACTGCAAAAAACAGCAATAGAGGTTAACGAAAAAGGGAGTGAGGCCGCAGCAGTAACATCTGTAGGTGTGGGAGTTACATCTATGCCTCTCAAAAATAAATTTCGTGTAAACCGCCCATTCGTTTTTGTAATCTCAGAAAAACAGACCAGCGCCATCCTATTCGCCGGCAAAGTAGAAATACCTAGCTAATAACTCTACCGCCATTATAGTTTGCACATGCGCCATTATAGTTTACACATGTTCTCTGTTTTATAGCCAAGTTATTCAACCATTTTGAGTTTTTCGCCAGCTTGTTCTTTAACGGCACGCTTCCAAAGATCTGTATAGCCACCATAAACTGGCGATGCAGGTATCCCTTTGCCACTACCATTATCTAAGAAGCAACCCCTAGAGCTCTCTTTTTTAACATTACCGTCTAGATGTTTTACAAGCAAATATTTATCTAGCTCTACCCAAGTATTAAAGAGCTGTTGCGCTGTATTTACTGAATAATCTGTCAAAAATTCACGCGCTTTTTGAGGAGACTCTTTATAAAGATCGAGAGCAGCAGCATCAATAGCAGGAATCCTCTCCATTGCAGTAAGTTCGTGTTTATCAACTTCAATTTTAATATCGGGAGCAATTAGATTATATCTAGAATATGCAAAATTTGAAACACGGTTAAAAATCCAAAATGCCGAGGTAGAGGAGTATGTTGTCATATTCCCGTTACCAACTCTAAAGCAATCGGGAACTGCAAGAGAAGAGCTATAGATTGGTGTAAGTGCAGATGTTGCTGCATCATCTACTCCAAACCAAAAGATTCCACCAATTTCATCTGGAAGCCAAGCTCTAGCCTGTCCCAAAAACCAAAAACCAGTCTGCTGAGTAGCTATCGCTCTTTCGTTATAATATTTTTGACCATCAACTTCAAAAGTCATAGGTCTCCAACGATATGGCAAAGCATTTCCACCAGCACCAATATCTTGAGTCATATCCAAAATAGTCCCTTCGTAATGGTCTCGCATAATGTCGGCAACCATCCTTACATCTACTTTTTGTGCAGGTTTAATATAGAGTGGCATCCTATTTTTAGGATTATGACCCATTGCATAATCTTGATAATATGTATATGGTTTATCTCCTATCATTCCATTACCCAAAATATTGAAAGCAGTCCAAACTCTAGCCTCACAAGCCCTCATCCCCCCAAAATCAAGTGGAGCGTAGGTGTCAGAAAAACTAAAGTCTTTATCGGAACCATTATAATATCCACTCTCACGTGCAAAGTCAATAACATCTACAGAGTAGATCCAATTCTCTGGATCATTCTTTGGAAAAGTTGTAATACGTGCCTGGTTGGCATGAGCAGAAACATAACCATCGGGAATACGAACCGCAACCCAAACAGCACCTTTATTTACATTTACTCCATTTACCATTTTGGTACCCTTGCCTATCATCTCAAGAATCCAAACTTCGTCTTTATCTACAATAGAGAGAGATTCGCCCGAAGAGGCATATCCATACTCCTTTACAAGGTCGGTAATAACCTTTATAGCTTCTCTTGCTGTTTTTGCTCTTTGCAAAGTTAGATAAATAAGTGAGCCATAATCCATTATGCCAGTGGTGTCTACTAATTCGCTCCTTCCACCATAAGTGGTCTCAGAGATAATTAGCTGATGTTCATTCATATTACCCACTGT
Organism: Bacteroidales bacterium; assembly: GCA_041669105.1. Taxonomy (GTDB): domain Bacteria; phylum Bacteroidota; class Bacteroidia; order Bacteroidales; family UBA932; genus Bact-08. Next base: position 6,234 of record JBAYBU010000044.1, read on the forward strand.
AGTATACGTTTTGGCTACTTGAGCTATCTTCCCAAGATATCTACCAGTGTCCCATTCATAGATATCGAGCAAAGTTCCTGGAGCATAACTTGCGCCTCTATTATAATAAAGTTCTCCATAAAGTTGATGAGAATCGGCGGCATAAGTAACCATGGTAGAGCCATCTTTAGAAGCTCCTTTAGTAACTAAAATATTCGTACAAGACTTTGCTTCATTATGAAACGTCAATGTAAATATTGCAAATAAAGTTGCAATTAAAATCTTTTTCTTCATTCTAATATTTTTTCAATTATTTAATATATCAATCAATAGAGACATATTTCACAAATATAATATTAAATTTGCTCATTAAAGGAGTAAAGTCTTAATCGATCTGTCAATTACACTTACAAATAATAAAATAAATTTCTATTATGAAAATCAAATTTGCAAGCATCATTCAAATATATTCATCAAACACAAAGAGTAATAATTTGCAAAAAATTGAGAGCGTTAATTTACAATTCATAAAAATAGTCTTTGCAATATTGGTTCTTGTTTTCTCATTAAATGCAACTGCTCAGAATCAAGATCAAAAACAAAAAACACCTATAGAAATTGCATCAGAACAGGCAGGTAGATTACAACGAGACCTTAAACTAAATGATTATCAGGTCTTTAAAGCAGATTCCATTCTACAAAGGAATATTACAGGAGTAGTAAACCAGTTTGAAGAGATGAAAAAGGGCGGTCTTCAAAATCCCGATAGCTACAGAGAGGTTCAAAAGATGTGGCAAGCAAAAACTGATAGTGCATTTGAATCGCTATTTACACTAGAACAGTTTGACAGATATCTAAAAATATCGGGAATGTCCAATAAAGAGAGAAAGAAAAAAATTGCCGAGGTCAAAAAGAGAGCCCAAGAGGAACAAAAGAGCAAGTAAGTGCAGGTTTCTTCTGTTTGTCTTTGTGCTGTGCTAGATGGAAACTTTAACCACGACAATCATCGCCGCGACAATCATCGACAATTAAAATCTTTGAGGAATGGGTTTACGCTCATTGTAATGCGTTACATATTTAAACCCACAATCATACATCATTTTTAAATAGTGTGAGAATTCTTCTGCAATTCTATCGGGTGTATGTGCATCAGACCCTATAGTTATGAATTCACCTCCTAAATCTAAATATCTCTTAAGAATATGAGGGTCTAAAGTTGGAGTTTTACCATTTCTTGTTCGATAGGTATTAGTATTTATCTCTAGAGCTTTACCATTATATGCAAGATATTTAAAGATAGAGTCAAAAATATCTGAATAATCTTTATACAATATTGTACAATTTTCATAAGGAGCATACCGAGCAATGTAGTCGTAGTGACCCAACACATCAAAATCTGGGTAAGCTGTAATTAACTCATGAAAAAGTTCCAAATACCTTCCATAAGCTTTTTTCTCTGTAAGACCTTTATAATAATCACCATGATAGGGATCTACACCATCTACAAAATGGATCGATGCAATAATTGTATCAAATTTGTACCCTTTTAGATACTCTTTAATCTCTTTTAGATTATGGGGTTGAAGCCCAATTTCGATTCCTTTAAGAATTTTAAAGCTATTTTGATTGGGCTTTAGCTCACTGTTACTTTTGGGGCTAGAGTTATAACTAGCACGCAATTTATCAATTTCTTGTTGCTGTATAGCTATATCAAAGGTGAAACGAGTGTCCCCATCGGGCACTTTCAAATCTAGATGGTCTGTAATAGCTATTCCTGCAAGGCCTTGTGATGCAGCAACCGCTACCATCTCTTCAATCTTAGTTTTACTATCGGGTGAGAAGTCACTGTGAGAATGTGAGTCTATAATTTTAGGAGTTCTGATTTTGTTCATTTAAGAAAAAGTAATAAAATAGTTCATCATAAAGTTCCATACTG
>JBAYBU010000045.1:0-8050 GCA_041669105.1 Bacteroidales bacterium
TACAAGATCGTTAAGATCGTAGTCTCCTTTTATTGGCCACTGATCTTCAAAGGCATACGTGCCCCATCCTGTTTGAGAAGGGAAGTAGTTTGCAAATTCTGGGTCTGGACCTCCAGGTTCATCTGGGATAATTTGACCAAGATTGAGATTGCAAGAAGTACCAGGGATGTTCTTGGTTTGCTCTTTAGACAGTATAGCACCATCTTTAAAAGAACCGTTATATAAGTCTCTACCGTTTGCTCCAGCGCCCTCTACCAGTTTTTCATAAACAAATTCTATATTACCCTTAATTTCGGCTGCTGCTATAGATTGAAAATTGGGCATCTCTCCTGTGTTCTTTATTAATGCAAAAGAAGGAGATGTAGAGATAAATTTCATTCCCCAGACAGAAGTGATATTTGCAGTGAGAAACATGCTACCACCATCCATGTTTAATGTACTAAGATTGACTTTGAAAGTTTCACTTTTCCAAAGAGATCCCTCTTTAAGATTTGCAGTGAAGGATTGAACATCTGTCTCTTGTGCAGTGATTCTGCAAAAGTTATTAACGGTGCCACCACCAGAAGCTTTGAATAGGACCGTAGATACTATTTCGCCATGGTTATTAATCACAGAATTACTAGTCAAATCGATATTTTTAGTAGTAATCACCCCTGCATCATTAGTTATCGATGCATTTACTGTAAGCTTAATAGTTGCAGCGTCAATTACTCCTGAATTATAAAGAACAAAGTTATTTGTAATATCTAATATACTATTATTACCAGTAAAAGAGATAGATCCTTCATTAATTATTGTACCTACACCATTTGATGTTTTTATATCTTTTGCAGTAGATAGATTGCCTTTATTAACAAGTATAGCGCTGTTACCAAGGATTAATCCATTAGGTAAGGTTAGCGTACCTCCGCTCTCAATATAAATGAAAGGGATAGGCCATACATAACCACCACCATTGGCTAGCGATTTAAAATTGACAGAACCACCATCTAGAATCACAATAGAACTTTTACTCATTGTAATATCACTGTTAATAGATAGAGAGCCCTTTACATAAAGAACAGCATGCGGGTTCCAATTGTTAAAAGTTATTCCCGATGTTACAGAAATGCCTTCTGGGATATAGTAGGATTTATATGTGTTACCGTGAGTGTTAACCTCTCCACCGCCAAAGCCAAGTAGCGTTAGAGCCGAGTTGTCATTTATTGTTACATCGTAATTTGTAGGAAATGGCATAGCCGGTACAGTAGGAGGAGCTACATTGCTAGCTGCAAAGGAATTGCTCTTGGTTAACATAGTTGCATCATTGGTAAGTGCAATGTTTAAAGTAGAAGGGGTTACAGCCTTCTCTGTTACTGTTACTAAACCATTTGGTTTTGCCTCGTAAATATATAATTTCTCTGTTGGTGAGGCAAGTGTCAAAGCGATATTATACGGCTTTCCGGGATATGCTGCACCTGTAGCAATTAGAGATCCGCTGTTTAGCAGAGGTGAGTTGTAAATCTTAATCGTGTGCAGTTTATTGCTGCTTTGAGCATCAATAGCAGTTACATGTACTGTAATTTTTATCTCTTTTGTTGTTTTCCAATCGAAGTTATCTGGAATTTTAAGACCCGATTCTGGATTCGGGATGTTAGGGTCTGATTTTGGCATCTTTACGCAAGAAGCGATTATAGATGTAAAAATAGCTAGAATTATAAATATCCTTTTCATTGTTTTGCCTTTTTGCAGTTTTTTGTGATTATTAACTACATAGACTTAAGTTAAATTATTAATATATCAGCATACGCTGTAGTAATTTCACTACTTAACGCTTCCAAACGACTCTTTACCTAATTTATGTAATTCAATATTATTACAAATAAAACTATTATTTGTTTAATACACAAATAATATTAATTAATTTAAACTCAGGTGGATAAGCAATTGTTTTACATATTGCAGTAAAGTTATTTTACAGCCATATAATATAGCATAAATCAGTATTTTATAACTAGTAAAAAGTAAATAAACTTTACGTCTATTTTTTGGATCCTTTTATAAAAAATTATTTTTTATTTTACATAAGTTACTCATTCTAATATGGAATGTTAAATAATGTTTATATTTATAAAAACATTATTCAAAAATGTCAAAAAAAATATTTGTTATAGTTTTGTTTTCTCTTTTTTGCTCGAAAGGGATAATTGCACAAGAAACTACTACTCTGCAAGAGTGCATTGCGTTGGCAACAGAGAACTATCCTGCTGTTGTACGGTACAACCTAATTGAGAAAGTTAAAAATTTTAATATATCTAATATTGAAAAATCTTGGCTCCCTAAGGCGGGAGTTACCATTAAAGGCACTTACCAATCTCAAGTTATAGAGATCCCTATAGATCTACCTGCTGGGATAGAGATAGACCCTTTAAATAAACTACAGTACTCTGCCGTTATTGCAGTTAATCAAACAATTTGGGATGGCGGGGTTAGTTCATCTTCAAAAAAAGAGACACGAGCAAAAGCAATCTCAGACGTTAAAGAACTTGAAGTAGAGCTATATATTATACGCGAGAGGGTTAGTGACATCTATTTTGGGGCTCTGCTAATAGACCAATATTTAAAAGAGACAGAAGTGTTGGGTAAGGAGTTAGACCGAATACAAGATAAGGCCTTTGCTCTAATTGCCTCTGGAGTAGCAGATAGTAGTGATTTGTACCCCATAGAAGCACAAATGATAACTCTTAATCAAAGAAAAAAGGAACTTGAGAACAATAAGAGGACCTATCTTAATATGCTTGCGCTTATGACTGGGCGGGAGAGCGATACAACGGCAACCCTTTTACTACCTACGTTTACAAAACCTACTTCTCAAGAGATACTTAGACCAGAACTTAGCTTTTTTGAAAGTAAGAAAGAGATAGTTCAAATTCAAAGCCTCTATTTGAATAACAGAGTTATGCCTAAAATAGGTGCATTTGTCCAAGCTGGTTATGGATTACCAGGGCTCAACATGCTTAAAAATGAAGCTACTGGTTACTATATCGGAGGGGTGAGCCTTACTTGGAATATAGATGGTTTTTATACCAAGCGAAATGACCGTCAAAAAGTAGCTGCACTACGAGCATCCATTGAATCTCAAAAAGAGACTTTTCTTTATAACAATAGATTGCAAAATACTTCAATCACTAGAGAAATTGAGACAATGGAGGAGTTGTCTAAAAGTGATGCTCAATTAGTGGCCATAAGAGATAAAATTGTAGAGGGTTCGGCAATTAAATTAGAGAATGGAGCCACGTCTGTTACAGAACATCTTAAAGAGGTGAATATGCTAGATGCGGCTCGGTTGGCATTAGGTAAAAGAGAGATTGAACTACTCAAAGCCTTGAGTGATTTGAAAAACAACTTAAATCAATAAAAGCTAAAAATATTAATATCTAAATCAATGAAAAGTAATATATACCCTCAAATAAAAAACACATTTTTTGTGCTAATTATTGCAGTAGTTCTGTTTGGTTGTAAAAATGGGGATGTTAATCCAGATGCGTCGGGAAGGTTTGAGGCAACAGAAGTTGTAGTCTCAAGCGAGGCTACTGGCAGAATTACAGAATTTTACGCCTTAGAAGGGATGCATGTTTCTAAAGGAGAGGTACTTGGTTGTATAGATACAGTTCAACTTCATTTCCAAAAAATGAGACTGTTGGCTGGTAATCAAGCAGTAAAGGCACGTAGGGCCAATGTATCTGAGCAGCTTGCAACTATAACCCAGCAAATTAAAAATCTTAAAATAGAGAGAAATAGGGCAGAGACTTTAGTTAAAGCTAATGTTGGAAATACTAAAACTATAGACGACATTAACGCCAACATTAAAACTTTAGAGAAGGAGTATGAAGCACGTAAAAGTGCATTGGAAAGAGGTAACCTCTCTACCGATAAAGAGGGAACAGCTATAGAGTTACAGGTGGCTCAGACAGAAGATCTTATAAAAAAGAGTATAATAAAAGCACCTATAACAGGTACTATAATGGTAACTTATGCCAAAGAGGGTGAGTTTAGAGGTACTGGCCAGCCACTTTTACGTATTGCTAATCTAGAGACTGTTTTTCTTAGAGCATATGTCTCTAATAGTGTAGTAAACGAATTAAAAGTTGGAGGTGCTGCCACTGCATATACAGGTTTTAGTAGCGAGAATACAAAAGAGTATTTGGGTAAAATTGTATGGATATCGCAAGAGGCCGAGTTTACCCCCAAAAATATTCAAAACAGAGACGAGCGCTCAAATCTTGTCTATGCTGTAAAGATAGAGGTTAATAACGACGGCTATATTAAACCTGGAATGTATGGCGATGTTAAGTTTGAACTTAATTGACAAAGAGAGGGATTAACAATTGAATAATTATCAATTAAATGATTAACCACTAGTTGAATGAAAAACAACTAAATCATAATGGAACAGACATTACAGGCAGTCTCAATAATAAAATTAAGTAAAAGTTACGGAACTTTAAAATCTTCTAATAGAGTAGAGGCTCTAAAGGAGATCTCTTTAGAGATAGGGTTTGGAGAGATGTTTGGTATTATAGGGCCCGATGGAGCAGGTAAAACTACTCTTTTTAGAATTCTTACCTCGTTACTTATTCCTACTTTGGGCCAAGCAACAGTATTGGGTTTAGATATAGTAAAAGACTTTAAGTTATTAAGAGAGAAGATAGGGTATATGCCTGGCAAGTTCTCTCTTTACGGAGATCTTACAGTAGATGAAAATTTAAGTTTTTTTGCCTCAATTTTTAAGGCCAATATTAAAGAGAACTACTATTTAATAGAAGATATCTTTAAAGATATTGCACCCTTTGGAAAACGCAAGGCACAAGACCTTTCTGGAGGTATGAAACAAAAACTTGCATTGAGCTGTGCTTTAGTTCATAAGCCAGAGATTCTCTTTTTAGACGAGCCTACAACGGGTGTAGACCCTGTTTCTAGAAAGGAGTTTTGGCAAATGCTAAAGAGGTTAAAAGAGCAAGGTATTACAATAGTTGTATCTACCTCTTATATGGACGAGGCGCTGTTATGTGATAGAATAGCACTATTAAACGAAGGTTTAATTTTAAGCTACGATACTCCTAAAGGTATGATCTCTTCTTTTGAAAATAACTTGCTGGCTGTAGATGGCGAGAATATGCCAGAGCTTTTAAAGATGTTAAGAAAAATACCTATTGTTAAAAGAGCTTATTCATTTGGAGCCCAGCATCATATTACAATAGATAGAGAAGTGATTAAAGAGTACAGAGGTAAGATTGAAAAGAGAGGGAGTATAATTAAAAGTGTTACCCAGCAGCTCCAACAGATGGGCGCTACCTCTTTTAATATTAGAGAGATAGAACCAACAATAGAAGATTGCTATTTAGAACTCTCTTCTTCTAAATAAAAATAGGTAGGGCCAATAGTGGGTAGTGTAAGTATTTTAAAAAGAAAAATTAAGTGATGAGTCTTAAGGAGTCTGAAAACAAAAATATTATTGAGGTAAAAGAGTTAACTAAAAAATTTAAATCTTTTACTGCTGTTGATAGTATCTCTTTTGAAGTTAAAAAAGGAGAGATTTTTGGGTTTTTGGGTGCAAACGGAGCAGGGAAAACAACTGCAATGAAAATGTTATGTGGATTGCTTAAGCCAACTTCTGGACAGGGCAATGTTGCAGGTTACGATATAGCAACTGCTCCAGAGATGATAAAGAGTAACATTGGATATATGAGCCAGCGATTTTCTCTCTATGAAGATCTTAAAGTTTGGGAAAACTTTCGCCTTTTTGGTGGGATTTATGGGATGAAAACCAAAGAGATAGAGATAGTAACAGCTAAAATGTTAAAGGAGCTTGGCTTTGAAAAAGAGCGAAATACAATTGTAGAATCTTTACCTGTTGGTTGGAAACAAAAGTTAGCATTTTCAGTAGCTATTATGCACAACCCCGCTATTGTATTTCTAGACGAGCCAACTGGAGGCGTGGCACCCGAAGCTCGTAGGCAATTTTGGGAATTAATCTACTCGGCATCCCAAAAAGGAATAACAGTATTTGTGACCACACACTATATGGACGAGGCCGAATATTGTAATAGAGTTACTATTATGAAAGATGGTGCTATTGAGGCAATAGATACTCCACGGAATTTGAAGTTAAAGTATGGAGTAAACAGTATGGATGAGGTGTTTTATGAGTTAGCAAAAATATAAGTAAACAATAAAGCAAGGTGAAACAGTTTTTTGTATTTGTTAGAAAAGAGTTTCTTCATATCTCCAGAGATGTGAGGACTATTCTTATTCTGTTATTAATGCCTATTGTTCAAATAGTCCTTTTTGGATTTGCACTTACAAACGAGGTGCAAGATGTTAAGGTGCTCTTTATTTCTAATGAATCTAACGAAACAGCTGCATTGATTAACCATAGGATTTTATCTTCTCCCTATTTTATCCCGGTAGATACTCAAGCTTCTGCCACCGATGCCGAATCTTTGATGAAAAGCAATCAAGTTTCTTTGATTGTTAACTATAGTAGAAACTTTAATGGTACTATGGCGCAAGAGGGGGCGGGGCAAATAGAACTTATAGCAGACGGGTCCGACCCTAATATGGCCTCGGCAATACTTATGTACTCCTCTGCAATTATAGCAGAATCTCTTGCCGATAGAGCTCCTGTGTCGTTAAAAGGGCAAGGGCAAGTCTCTCTCTCTACAGAGCTACTTTACAACCCCCAAATGAAAAGTTCCTATAATTTTGTGCCTGGAGTTATGGGGCTTATCCTTATGATTATTTGCGCAATGATGACCTCTATCTCTATTGTAAGAGAGAAGGAGACAGGCACAATGGAAATCTTGCTAGTCTCTCCCATAAGGCCAATGTTTATTATTCTCTCTAAGAGTGTTCCATATTTTATACTCTCTGTAATAAACCTTGCTACAATTTTACTTCTCTCTGTATATGTGCTTAAGGTACCTGTAACAGGGAGCCTTTTTTGGCTAGTTATGGTCTCTTTTATCTTTATTTTTGTATCGCTCACATTAGGGTTACTCATTTCTTCAATAACTCATACTCAAGTGGCAGCCATGCTCATCTCTGGCTTGGCTCTTATGATGCCGGCAATGTTGCTTTCTGGAATGATTTTTCCAATATCTAATATGCCAGAACTGCTCCAGGTTTTTACAAAATTTGTTCCAGCAACTTGGTATATCTTGGCGGTTAAAAAACTGATGATTCAAGGGCTCCCGTTAAGTTCTGTAGTTACAGAGATTGCTGCAATGTGTGCCATGGCAGCGGTATTTTTGGCACTTAGTCTAAAACAGTTTAAATATAGGTTAGAATAGATGTTAAGATATTTATTAGAGAAGGAGTTTAAGCAGTTTGTAAGAAATAAGTTCTTGCCAAAGTTGGTTTTGTTTTACCCATTGTTAATGATGGTATTAATGCCATGGGCTGCAAACCTAGAGGTAAAGAATTTAAGAATTTCTATTGTAGATAAAGAGCACTCAGCTGCATCTAATGCACTCATTAATAAGATAAGTGGATCTAGTTATTTTTCTAATACACTATATGCCCAAAGCTATTTAGATGCTATGAGCCATATAGAGTCTCAAAAGAGCGATATTATACTAGAGCTGCCACTAGATTTTGAGAAAAATTTAGTTAATAGAGTAGATCAAGAAATTTTTATTGCAGCCAACGCGGTAGATGGAGTGAGAGGAAGTATGGCAGGCACCTATCTAACATCTATAGTAAAAGAGTTCTCGCAAGAGTATATGGATACTGGGTTAAAAGCCCCTGGAATAGAGATTATCTCTCTAAGTAAATATAACCCAGCTATGGATTATAAACTCTTTATGGTACCAGCACTCATTGTACTTTTGTTAACAATTGTAGTTGGGTTTTTGCCTGCGTTAAACATTGTGGCAGAGAAAGAGAGTGGCACAATAGAGCAAATTAATGTTACCCCTGTAGGAAAGTATACATTTATTGGTGCTAAACTTATTTTGTATTGGGCAGTTGGTTTTGTAGTGCTAACAACTACTCTTTTGCTCTCTAAATA
>JBAYBU010000046.1:0-8002 GCA_041669105.1 Bacteroidales bacterium
AGTCACGCGAAATAGGTGCTTTCTATACAGAAGACGATGCCAAAAAGCAGCAAGATCAGGCTTTTGCCTACCAAGTGCAGATGATTCCAAATATTCTAGGTAAACTAGCTGGAGTAGTGGACAATCGCACTAAGTTTTTTTAAGTTCATTACGTTGTAGCATAACACACTTGTTAAGTGGTTTTTAACTTTTACTAATACACTAAAAAAAGTGGAAATAGTAAAAGTGATGATGCTTATAATCAATCGATTATAAGACAACGCAATGAATTTTGAGAAACTTTAGAGAGTTAGACATTAAAGCGAAAGTGCATAATGTCGCCGTCTTTTACAATGTACTCTTTGCCTTCTACAGACATTTTACCAGCCTCCTTACAGGCATTCTCACTGCCGTACTTAACAAAATCGCTATACTTAATAACCTCGGCACGGATAAATCCTTTTTCAAAATCGGTGTGGATAATTCCTGCAGCTTGGGCGGCTTTGGTCCCTCTGGTGAATGTCCATGCATGAACTTCCTGGACACCTGCTGTAAAATATGTTTCTAGATTTAACAGAGCATAGGCACTTCTTATTAGGCGAGAAACCCCAGACGAAGCAAGCCCGATTTCATTTAAGAACTCAAGTCTATCTTGGAAAGTATCTAGCTCGGCAATCTCCGATTCTATTTTGGCTGCAACCACTAAAAGTTGAGCATTTTCGTCTTTAATTGACTCACGAACTCTATTAACGTACTCATTCCCATCTTTAGCTGAGCTTTCGTCTACGTTGCAAACATAGAGAACAGGCTTATTGGTTAGTAAAAAAAGCTCTTTTGCCATTTTAATATCTTCGGCATTGTCAAATATTACTGTACGGGCCGATTTACCTTGTATTAGAGCTTCTTTATAACGAACAAGGATATTGTGCATTCGCTTAGCATCTTTATCTCCATTTGTTTGTGCCTGTTTTCCTACTTTGTCTATTCTACTCTCTACAGTCTCTAAGTCTTTTATTTGCAGTTCTGTGTCTATAATCTCTTTATCTCTTACAGGATCTATACTTCCATCTATGTGGGTAATATTGGGATCGTCAAAACAACGGAGCAGATGAATTATAGCATCAGTTTCGCGAATATTACCAAGAAATTGATTACCAAGTCCCTCTCCTTTACTAGCACCTTTAACTAATCCTGCAATATCTACAATTTCTACTGTTGCTGGTATAATACGTTTGGGTTTAACCAGTTTTTCTAGTACTTGCAGTCTTTGGTCGGGAACCACTATAGACCCTATATTTGGTTCTATTGTACAAAAGGGAAAATTAGCTGATTGTGCTTTACCCGAACTGATGCAATTAAAGAGTGTAGATTTACCAACGTTGGGAAGCCCAACTATTCCACATTGAAGTGCCATTATTTGTTATTTAATTTTTTTCGAAGCTGCGAAATTAGTTAAAAAAAGGTGATAAATCTAAAATCAGATAAACTTAATTGCAAAAGAGATATTCATATAGCTCTCCCTAATAGCATTAACTATATTTTATATTTTTATCTAAAAAATTAGATATATGAAAACAAGATTAGTAAAGAGTGTAAAAAAGAGATTCTACTATTTAGCTCTTATTACTCTTTTGGGAATTTCTAATTCTATTTTGGCCCAACAAAATAGAGTGATAGATAGATACAATGGAGTAGATGGTTATTCGGTGGTATTTTGGAATATAGAGAATTTTTTCGATTTGAGGCCGAGTCCAATTCATATAGAGACAGGGTTTACCCCACGGGGCCAAATGCGTTGGACCAGAAAGAGGTTTAATAAAAAACGAGATAAACTGGCTAAGGTTTTAATAGCTACGGGATTTGATGGTGAGCTCCCTGTAATAATTGGACTGGCCGAGATAGAAAATAGGTATGTGCTTAATCAACTAATATATGAAACTCCCCTTTATAGTGGGAATTACCGTATTGTTCATAAAGATTCTCCTGATAGCAGAGGGATTGATGTAGCCCTTCTCTATAGAAGAGATCTATTTAGAGCTCTGCACACTCAATGGATTCCTGTCCAGACAAACATCTTAGAATCATTTGAAGTGGAAGAGAAGATTCAAGCTAAGGAGAGTGCTCTGGTAAAAACGAAGGATAAAATTAATGTTGCGCAATTTAGTAGAGACATTCTTTATGTAAAGGGTGTTTTGCAAGATTTAGATACAGTTCACTTATTTGTGAGCCACTGGCCATCTAAGTTTGGTGGAGAAAAAGTATCGGGGCCAAAAAGGCTTGCTGCAGCCATGGCTCTGGCTAGGGTTTGCGACTCTCTGTTACAGATTAATTCAAATGCAAATATTTTGGCGATGGGAGATTTTAATGACACACCAAATTCTAAGGTTTTTGAGCCATTAAAGGGGCTTATTTTGCTTGAACACAATTTAAATTTTACCAATAAAGAGGATAGAACAAAAAATATAACCAACTACAAAGAACGCAACGCAGTTGAAAAGAGTAAAGGTATAGACAGCAGCGAAAATAGTATAACTATTGAGCTTAAAAAAATGGGAATTGTTAACCTAAAAGGGACTATAAAATATAAGGGGGTGTGGGAGAAGATAGATCATTTTTTTGTTAGTGGAAATATTTTAGATGTTAATGAACCAATCTATGTGATTAGGCAGAGTGTTGCAACTTTTTCTGCTAAATATTTATTAGAGAAGGATAAGACCTACACTGGGACAAAACCTTACAGGACTTATATTGGGCCAAGGTACAATGGGGGGCTAAGCGATCATTTGCCTATTATTCTAAAAATAAAAAGGGAGTGGTAATTTTTTTACCTTTGTTATATGTATGTAAAAGCAAAAAAAGCTTTAGGGCAACATTTCTTGAAAGATCAAGAGATAGCGGCTCGAATTGTAAATTCATTGGAGCTCTCGCTGCAAGAAACTCTAGATAAGCCTAATTTTAAGGTAAATGTGCTGGAGGTGGGGCCGGGGACTGGTGTACTCACTAATTTTCTGATTAAAAATCCACAAATTGAACTTAAACTCGCCGAGATTGATACCGAGTCGGTTGAGTACCTTAAAATTCACTATCCACAGTTAGGCGACTCTCTTATAGAGGGCGATTTTTTACAGATGGAATTAAATTCTCTGTTTAAGGGAGAGTTTATGTTAATAGGTAATTTTCCATATAATATCTCTTCTCAAATATTTTTCAAGGTGTTGGAATATAGAGAGAAGGTGCCTCAGGTTGTAGGAATGCTCCAAAAAGAGGTAGCCGAAAGATTGGCCTCTCCTCCAGGGAGTAAACGATATGGAATTTTATCGGTATTGTTGCAAGCTTGGTACGATATTGAATATCTATTTACTGTAAATGAGAATTCATTTATACCTCCACCCAAAGTAAAATCGGCGGTTATAAGGGTTAAAAGAAACAGCAGAGTAGAGCTAGGATGTGACCAGGTGTTATTTAAAAAAATTATAAAAACCACTTTTAACCAGCGTCGCAAAACTATTAGAAATTCTATAAAGCCCTTGATATCTACACTGTATAATAGTAATATACCTGCTGGGAGCTTAATAATACCAGAGAGCCCACTGTTGGCAAAAAGACCCGAGCAACTCTCTGTAGAGGAGTTTGTAAAGCTAACTTTGCTAGTAGAAAGCACCATCAAGCTCAATGCAAATTAGAGTATAATATTTTGCAAAATAATTTCTTAAAAGCGAAGAGATTATTTTGCGTTGATGGCCTCTACGGGGTTTAAGTTGGCGGCGGTGTAAGCTGGAATAAAACCAGCCACTATCCCAATAATAGAAGAGATCATTAAGCCACGGATAATATTATAGATGCTTAATTGCATTGGAAATGCTTCGTTACCTCTTGTTGCCAGGACCACCATGAATACAAAGAAAATACCAATAGCACCACCGGCAAGAGCAAGCGCAGCAGCCTCGGCAAGAAACTGAGTGAGGATCGTATATTTTTTAGCTCCCAAAGCTTTTTGGATACCAATTAAGTTAGTTCTCTCTTTAACAGATACAAACATAATATTTGCAATCCCAAAGCCCCCAATAAGTATAGAAAAGCCACCAATAACCCATCCAGCAAGAGAAATTCCAGAGAAGATCTGTTTTGTAGAGTCTAGTAAAAATGTCATCTCATTTACAGCAAAGTTATCTTTCTGTTTAGGTTTTAGCCTTCTAATAGAGCGCATTAAAAGTTTAATTTCTTGAATAAATTCGTCTCTTAACACATTCTCTTTAGGAGTAAGGCAAATCATGGAGTTAGCTCTTTTTGTATTGAAAAGAGTACCAGCGTAACTATAAGGTACAAGCACGGAGTTGTCTGTGTCGTAAATATTTACAATGCTTTCTCCGGCTTTTTTCATAACTCCTATAACCCTAGTATTGCTATTGCCTAATTTAATAATTTTATCTAAAGGCTCCTCTCCTCTAAAAAGATTTTGTGCAACTTCGTATCCCAGTATTACCACAGAAATAGAAGCCTGAGTTTCGTGCAAAGAAAAGTAACGCCCTTGTTCAATCTCAATATTTGCCACTTTATTCCAATCATAAGTGGGAGCAGTAACAAAGCCATCTGCAAACGAATTCCGCTTGTATTTTATTGTAATGTTAGCAGAGGTGAAAAAGGAGATGGCTTCAATAGTTTTGGAATTATTTCTAAGGAACATATACTCTTCGTATTTAGGCAGAGGGCGCGAACGAAACTCCCACCACTTAAACTCTTCGCCCTCTTCTGGAGCAAACGGGAACATTTGAATATAGACGGTAGTGCTGCCAAAACTTTGAAGGCCCCCTTCTACGTTGGTTTTTAAGGCATCTATAGCGGTAAAAACAGTAACGATAGAGAAGATTCCTATTGTAACCCCAAAGAGAGAGAGAAAAGTTCTAAATCTATCACCTTTAAGCGATGCAAAAGCAAAGATTATACTACCCGTAATCAATCTTAAAATCATCTTGAATTTTCTGTAAAAGGTTACCATGATTCCTCCTTAGAGACCTAGTCTCTTTTTTAAGTTTCTTAATTTATCAAAGGCATCTAGTGGAGAGATAGAGTTTATCTCTAAATCCCTCAACTCGTCACGTATCTCTATAAGCAGAGGATCGTCTAGTTGGAAAAAAGAAAGTTGTACAGCATCTTCGTTGAGAGTAACAGGGCGTTTACCTTTGCCCGAATAACCTGTAGAACCTGCTTTCTCTAGTTGCTTTAACACTCTTTCGGCACCAGAAACCACCTCTCTAGGCATTCCTGCCATACGTGCTACGTGAATTCCAAAGCTGTGTGCAACTCCACCTCGGCATAATTTGCGCAGAAAGATAATGTTTTTATTGACTTCTTTTACAGAAATATGCCAATTTTTTACCCTAGGGAACCTCTCTTCTAAATCGTTGAGCTCATGGTAATGTGTCGCAAAAAGAGTTTTGGCGCGAGATTCCTTATGTTCGTGAAGGAACTCTACAATTGCCCAGGCAATAGACATTCCATCGTAGGTGCTGGTACCTCGGCCAATCTCGTCTAAAAGAACTAAGGAACGTGAGGAGAGATTATGTAGTATTGTAGAGGTCTCTAACATCTCTACCATAAAAGTAGATTCGCCTTTAGAGATATTATCTGATGCACCTACTCGGGTAAAAATTTTATCTATAATCCCCATCTTCACTTGGGCTGCTGGTACAAAGGAACCAGTTTGAGCCATCAGAGTTATAAGAGCAGTTTGTCTTAACAACGCACTTTTACCAGACATATTAGGCCCAGTAAGAATTATTATCTGCTCATTATCGTTGTCAAGAAATAGGTCGTTTGCTATATACTCTTCTCCCGGGGGCATAAGCGACTCAATAACAGGGTGGCGCCCCTCTTTAATTTCAAGTGCAAAGCTTAGATTAAGCTCGGGTTTACAGTAGTTTTTCTCTTGAGCGAGAGTGGCGTAACCCGCAAGGCAGTCTAAACGAGAGATTAGATCGGCGTTTTTTTGAATAACTGCTATGTTCTTTTGAATCTCCTCTACTATCAATGAAAAGAGAAGTTGTTCTAGAGCTAAAATCTTCTCTTGGGCACCTAAAATTTTCTCTTCGTACTCTTTGAGTTCTTCGGTAATATACCTCTCGGCACTCACCAAAGTTTGTTTTCTAACCCAGTGCTCGGGAACTTTATCTTTATGAGTATTACGCACCTCTAAATAGTAGCCAAATACATTATTATAACTTATTTTAAGAGAAGAAATTCCTGTAGATTTACTCTCACGATGTTGGATTTTGGCAAGAATATCTTTGCCATGTCGCGCAATATTGCGCAGGTTGTCTAACTCTTCGTTTACTCCAGAGGAGATAACATCACCTTTTCCAATGAGGCCTGCAGGATCGGGGAGAATCTCTCTATTTAAACGTTCTAGCAAAGTAGTGCAACAGTCCATATTGTTTACCACTGTTTCAATCTCCCTAGAATCAAATTTTAGGCATAACTCTTTAATGGGTTCAATCTGCTCAAGCCCTTTTTTGAGCATTGTAACTTCGCGTGGTGTTATCCTACCAGCTGCTGCCTTAGAAACAACCCTCTCTAAATCTCCAACCTCTTTAAGAAAAGCTCGTAGCTGATCTCTATAAGAGTTGCTGTTTTTAATATTTTCTACTATGCTAAGCCTAATATTTAGCTCCTCTATGTTTTTTATTGGCATTGCTAACCAATTACGTAACATTCTAGAGCCCATAGGAGTAGAACAGCGATCTATTATTGTTACAAGAGAAGCTGCCCCCTCTTGTGTACCCTTGAAAATCTCAAGATTGCGGAACGTAAATTTATCTATCCACACATAATCTCCTTCGTCTATTCTAGAGATTGAGCAGAGGTGTGCTAAACCGTCATGACGGGTAAGATCTAGGTAAAAAAGAATTGCGCCTGCGGCAGTAACAGCCAAGGGCATATTCTCTACACCAAAGCCTTTTAAAGATTGAATGCCAAATTGCTCTTTTATTTTATCTTTTGCAGCATCGGGAACAAAAGCCCATTCGTCCATTGGAGAGATATAATAATCGCTACCAAATCGCTTTTCAAAATTGCGACGTACACTCTTCTCCATTAATATCTCTTTGGGGTTCATGCTAGAGAGCAATAGATCTACATACTCTAGTGAACCCTCTGCAACCTTAAATTCTCCAGTAGAGATATCTAAAAAAGCTATACCGGCTTTATCTTTATGAAAATAGAGAGAGCCTAAGAAATTGTTTTCTTTGTTTGAAAGGAGTTGGTCGTTATAGGCAACCCCGGGGGTAACCAACTCTGTGACCCCTCGTTTAACTAATTTTTTAGTGAATTTAGGATCTTCTAATTGGTCGCAAACGGCCACTTTATAGCCAGCCCTTACTAATTTGGGTAGATAGCTATCTACTGAGTGATGTGGAAAGCCGGCAAGTTCTACATGTGAGGCAGTTCCGTTTGCTCTTTTGGTGAGCACAATACCTAAAACTTTAGAGGCTGTAATAGCGTCTTCTCCAAAAGTTTCATAAAAATCGCCTACACGGAAAAGTAGAATGGCATCGGGATGCTTCGCCTTAATAGAGAAGAATTGACGCATTAATGGAGTGTCTGCTATTTTTTTATTGTTGTTCATTATCACAAAAATAGATATATTTTAGTTCAAAACCCTATCTTTGTAAAACCACTTCTTAAATATAGATTATCATGAAAACTACTTTAAACTTTAATTTTCTTGCTGTTTTTTTGACAGTAATTACTTTAATTTTCTCTTGTACTCCAAAATCAAAGGAGCAAGTTGCAAATAAAAAAATTTTAGAAATAATGGAGCAGACCCAAGCGGTTGGCCTTGCAGTAGCCGTTGTTAAAGATTGCTCTATTATTTTCTCTAACAGTTATGGATTAAAGGAGATAGAGAGTAACACTCCTCTTGCACAAGACCATCTCTTCCGTATTGCCTCTATTTCTAAATCTTTTACTACCACAGCACTTATGACTCTAGTAGAACAAGACAAAGTTGCCTTGGATACCGATGTTA
>JBAYBU010000047.1:0-7975 GCA_041669105.1 Bacteroidales bacterium
ATTGCTACTAGTGCTGCCCCTCGACTTGCATGTGTTAAGCCTGCCGCTAGCGTTCATCCTGAGCCAGGATCAAACTCTTCATTGTATAAATGTTTTATGTTTTTGCTTCCTGACCTGATAAACTTTTATTAAGTTAATTGACAGAGTTTTTAAAAAAACCTCTACCTTGTTACTCTTATTTATAATGCTATCAAAGAACTTTCGGCTACACGTTTATTTTTCTAAACGGGCTGCAAAGATATATGACTTTTTTTAATGAAGCAAAATATTTTGATAATAATTTTTTAAATAGAGTATGCATCCAAGGCATCTGTTTGTTTTTCAGATGTATAAGTTTTAAAGCTAATCAATTATGAGATTCGTGTAATTTGCACTATTTTTGCAATATTAATAGTAATATGAACCAATACTTACAATTGTTCTCTTCATTCGCAAAAATCGGCTCTTTTACAATAGGAGGTGGTTACGCAATGATCCCACTTATAAAAGCCGAAGTTGTAGATAAAAAAAAATGGGTAACAGACAATGAATTTATTGACTTCCTGGCAATTTCACAGTCGGCTCCAGGAATACTCGCAATAAATATTTCTATCTTTATAGGGGAGAAATTAAAAGGCACCAAAGGTAGCATAATTGCAGCATTAGGGACAGCTCTCCCATCTTTCATAATGATCCTTCTTATAGCAATGTTTTTTCAAACATTCAGAGAAAACAGAATTGTTAACTCTATATTTGCAGGAATTAGACCAGCTGTTGTAGCATTAATTGCAGTACCACTTATCTCACTTTCCAAGGGAGCCAACTTAAATAGATACACCTCTTTAATACCGGTAATTTCTGTACTTTTAATCGTTTTTTTAGAAATATCTCCTATTTGGGTAATTATAGCAGGAGCACTCTTGGGCCTCTTTCACTACTTTCTAACCAAAAGAGGTCACATTAATAATAATAAAAAAGAGAACGGTTAATAAAATTAATACGGCTTATAACTACAAACACAATAATGATTTACCTAAATCTCTTTATAACATTTTTCAAAATAGGGCTTTTTACCTTTGGCGGTGGGTATGCTATGATATCCCTAATTCAAAATGAGGTAGTTGTAAATCACCAATGGATAGACGCAGCCGAGTTTACAGATATTATAGCAATATCTCAAATGACACCTGGGCCAATTGGAATAAATAGTGCCACATATGTAGGCTATGCAGTTACAGATAGTGTTTGGGGCTCTGCTCTTGCTACATTCGCGGTTTGCCTCCCATCCTTTATTATTATTCTTTTAATTGCATTCCTATACAAACAGTTCAAAGAGAACAAATGGACCGAAGCTGCTCTAAACGGAATTAAACCTGTTGTTATAGGTTTAATAGCATCTGCAGCTATTATGCTTGTAACTCCCGAAAATTTTCCCGACTGGAAATCATGGATTATATTCCTAGGGGCCTTTGCAGCCACTTGGTGGGGAAAACTGAATCCAATAAAGGTAATAGTCGCAGCTGGGATTTTAGGATATATCCTATACTAAAACACTAGAACACCAAACTACTAAATTGCCAGAATAGCCAAATATTAAGCTATCAAAATTTATATTTTAATTGCAAGTCAATTGTTCATTACTCTGTTTTGGTGATTGATAGACTCTTGGTGGACCGCTTTAAATAAGTTATTAATAAACTCTTGACTCAATCCTTTTGACTCACCTTGTAAAACAGCTTTTTGCATAATCTCTTCCCATCTGTGACTCTGTAAAATAGTAATATTATTCTCTTTTTTATACTTACCAATAGTTTTGGCAACAAACATTCGCTGTTCTATTAACTCCAAAAGCTGATCGTCGTAAAGATCTATTTGCGAACGTAATTCACCCAAAGTATCTATAAAAGCGAGGTTGTTAGAGACACTATCTCTAAACACAAGTCTGTTGAGTAAGTTATTCAATTGAACAGGAGTAACCTGTTGCTCTTTATCGCTAAGGGCCGCCTCTGGATTTATATGAGACTCAATCATAAGTCCATTGTAATTCAAATCCATAGCCTTTTGCGCTAGCTCAAAAAGATACTCTCTTGCTCCACCAATATGGCTAGGATCACAAATAAGTGGAATATCTGGGATTATTCTTTTTAGCTCTATAGGCAAAAGCCATTTTGGCTGATTTCTATACTGTATATGCTCGTATGTACTAAATCCTCTGTGAATGGCCCCTATCTTAGTTATACCTGCTTTTGCAACTCTTTCAATAGCACCAATCCACAAATTCAGCTCGGGATTAACTGGATTTTTAACAAACACCATACTGTCAACACCATTTAAAGCATCGGCAATTTCCTGCATAGCAAAGGGGTTTGCAGAGGTTCTGGCTCCTATCCAAAGTACGTCTACTCCAAACTTAAGTGCGTCGTTTACATGTGATGCATTTGCAACCTCAGTAGCAACTGGAATTCCTGTCTCTTTTTTCACATTGCGCAACCACTTTAGCCCCTCTCGGCCTACCCCTTCAAATGAATTTGGGCGCGTTCTGGGCTTCCAAATACCTGCACGGAATATATCTACCTTTTTCAGTTTTACCAGCTCAATAGCTGTCTCCATCACCTGCTGCTCACTCTCGGCACTGCATGGGCCACAAATTGTGAGTGGCCGCCCTTTGCAAACATCCCATTGCGTAATCTCTTTTAGGTTAAGTTCCTCTTTCATTGTTATATAGTTTAGCTGTTTTTCTATTATTAAATAAAATTTCTATTTGATAGATTTATGTTTGGCAGTGTATATATTTGATAGATTTATAATTTGCCGAGATTGTATTTGTTCATGTTTTGCCGAATTAAAATTTTAGCTTAATCACTTTAGAATTTTAGCAATAGCATTTGCACTCTCCATCATCTCAATTAAGGCGGCAGAATTGTTTTGCTCTATATATTTTTTAAAAAGAGCCATTTTCTCTATTTGCGAATCAATTACCTCGGCAATAAACTCTCTATTTTGGAGAAAAATAGGTGCCCATGTTTGTGCATTACTCTTGGCCAGTCTAACAGTAGATTCAAACCCACTAGCAGCAAGAGTTAAAATATTTTGTTCACTCTTCTCTTTTTCCAACACACTCAATGCTAAGGAGAAAGAGGTTATATGCGAAATATGAGATACATAGGCTACATGAAGGTCGTGGCTATACGAATCCATCTCAGAAACAGTCATCCCTATAGTTTCAAGCATTTCCCAAATTTCATTTTTTGCACTAGAGTGGCTCTCTTGCCCATCACATATTATTGCATTTTTATCTTTAAACAACCCCAAAACTGCTGCTTGGGGGCCCGAATGTTCTGTACCAGCAATAGGATGGACCGCCACATATGATTTTCTCATTGAATGCCCCCTTACACTTTTTACAATATTCCATTTTGTAGAACCCATATCGGCCACAATTTTCTCAGCTATTCCCTCTTTTTGCATCTCTTCAAGAGTATCAAGCAGTAGTGGCAATAGATTACAGATTACATCTACTGGAGTACATAATAAAATTAGTTCGGCTTTTTTTACTCCCTCTTCTAAAGAGGCACTCTCAGTGGCCAATCCCATTTTAATTGCAGTTTGAGAGTGCTCTTCATTTTTATCTACAGAGATAATATGAGAGGCATATCCACTGCTTTTCAAAGCCATAGCTAGAGAGCTTCCAATGAGCCCCATTCCAACAATACAAACTCTCTTGCTCATACTGCAAATTCTCTAATAGGGTCTCTTAGGACTCCTGAGTTTAATCTAACTATCCTAGAAAGGGCTTCTCTCAAAATCTCTTCGCTAGCGCATAAAGAGAGTCTAATATATCTCTCTCCTTGACTTCCGAAAATAGAGCCAGGAGTAATAAAAACATGGGTCTTATATAAAATTTCATTGGAGAGTTCTTTAGCATTTTTAAAGTTTACTGAAATTTTTCCCCAGAGAAACATCCCTTTTTGATTTACATCAAAAGAGCATCCCAACTGCTCCATAATAGTCTCGGCAATTACCCTTCTTTTACGATACTCTCTATTGATCTGTTCATACCATTCGTCTCCACAACTAAGAGCCTTGGCTGCTGCCATTTGCATTGGTTTAAACATTCCTGAATCCATATTGCTTTTGACTTTAATTATTGCCTTTATATACTCTTTATGGCCTGCCACCATTCCAATTCTCCAACCGGGCATATTGTGCGATTTACTAATAGAGTTTAATTCTAGCGCTACCTCTTTTGCACCCTCTACACTTAGTAGACTCAAATGTTGGCTGTTAAGAATAAAACTGTAAGGATTGTCGTTGCAGAGTAGAATACTATGTCTTTTAGCAAATGCTACCAGTTTTTTAAATACCTCTTTATTTGCCTTTTGCCCAGTTGGCATATTGGGGTAATTAATCCACATCAGTTTTACTTTGGAGAGGTCCCTTTTTTCTAACTCTTCTATATTGGGATACCAGTCATTTTCTGGGGTAAGATTGTAATTGATAACTTCTCCTCCTATTAACTGGGTAATAGCAGCATAGGTAGGATAACCAGGGTTTGGAACAAGAACTTGCTCTCCGGGATTTACAAACGCCATACTAATGTGCATTATCCCCTCTTTAGAACCCATAAGTGGCAAAACTTCACTAGATGCATCTAATTCTGTGTCAAAATAGTTATGATACCACTGTGCAAATGCCTCTCTAAGCTCTTTTATCCCTGCATAACTTTGGTACCCATGACTGTTTGCATTGTGTGCATATTTCTCAAGCATATTTATTGCCGAATTAGAAGGGGCAAGATCTGGACTACCAATTCCTAAATTAATAACATCTATGCCCGATTCACGCATCTGTTCTATTTCCCTAAGCTTCTGTGAAAAATAGTACTCTCTCACAGCTTCACTTCTTTTAGATCCCTTTATTGCAGCAACTTGCATGGTTGCATTTGTGGTGTTAATAACTGTGCGCATCTCATTTAGTTTAATTTAGGTTAGTTAAGTTTGATTAGGTTGAGTTGGGTTGAGAGAGGTGGGATGGGGGCATAAAAAAAGAGGCTCCCAAATCCGGGGCCTCTCCATTTTTATCTTTAAAATTATCTTAGTCTATATAACAATAACAGATACGCCCCTTTTTGTAAAAAAAGAAGTAATAAAAAAAGAAAAAGTATGAATTAAAATTTCGCATTTATACTTTGTGCTATTCTGTTGAACTGCAAATATAGAATAATAAATTTCAATTCACCAAATAAATTTTAATTGTATTGATAAATGCTGCCTAACCATGGCTAAATATGTGTTGCTAAAATTTATGCTTAAATATCAAATTCTCTAATTTTTGTTCGTGATCGGTGTTTGTGAACCCAGATTAGGGTTGTACATAAAAAAACCTGCCGTTAAGCAGGTTTTTATTTTTTGGGTGGATGATGGGGATTGAACCCACGACCTCTAGTGCCACAAACTAGCGCTCTAACCAACTGAGCTACAACCACCATGTTAATTTCCCTTCTTAATTTAATATTTACTACACTTACTAGAGTGATTAAGAAACGGGCTGCAAAAATACGAATTTTTTTTTACAATACAACAAACTGCTAAGAATATATTTCTAGAATGGATCTATAGAAGATCCTAAATAGATCTCGCTTATAAATTGTTATATTAAAGTTACACTTTGATAGCAAAATATTGGAATGAAATTTGTATTTTTGCGGATTAAAATTAAAGTATACTGAAGATACAACCATTCAAAAAAATCTTTGGTAGCATTTTTGCTAACGTATAATGTTTAAACAGATAATAATTCAAAAACTATATAAAAATTATGGCTCGTGAAATTAAATTCTCTCTGTTGTACAGAGACATGTGGCAATCATCGGGTAAGTATGTACCTAAGGTTCATCAATTAAAAGAGATTGCTCCCGTTATTATAGAGATGGGATGCTTTGACCGTGTAGAGACAAACGGAGGCGCATTCGAACAGGTTAATCTTCTATTTGGTGAAAATCCTAATACGGCTGTACGCGAATGGACCGCACCTTTTAACAAAGCTGGTATCCAAACTCACATGTTGGAACGTGGCTTAAATGGCTTAAGGATGAATCCAGTGCCTGCAGACGTTAGAGAGCTCATGTATAAAGTGAAAGCTAAACAAGGAACAGATATTTCAAGATCTTTTTGCGGTCTTAACGACCCTAGAAACCTTGAGCTCTCAGTTAAATATGCAAAGTCGGGCGGAATGATTTCGCAAGTTGCTCTGAGTATTACTTACTCTCCAGTTCACACAGTAGAGTACTACATGGGAGTAGTAGATAAAGTTGTGGAGTTTGGTTGCGACGAGATTTGCCTAAAAGATATGGCTGGTATTGGACGCCCAGCTTTCCTCGGCCGTCTTACAAAAGCCATTAAAGACAAATACCCTCATATAATAGTACAATATCACGGACATACAGGCCCTGGTTTCTCTGTTGCTTCTATGCTAGAAGTAGCACGCGCAGGCGCCGAATATGTAGACGTTGCCATGGAACCACTTGCTTGGGGAATGGTTCATCCAGACGTTATCACTATACAAGCAATGCTTAAAGATGCAGGATTCCTAGTTAAAGAGATTAACATGGATGCCTATATGGAAGCTCGCAGGCTTACTCAAACATTTATAGATGATTATCTTGGATATTTCATAGACCCTGGTAACAAGCAAATGACATCTCTACTAGTAGGTTGCGGCCTTCCAGGTGGTATGATGGGATCTCTAATGGCAGACCTTAAAGGATTTCACGGAGCTATAAACTCATCTCTAAGGAACCAAGATAAAAAAGAGCTTCAATTAAACGAGCTTCTTGTAATGATGTTCCAAGAGGTAGAATATGTATGGCCAAAGATGGGTTATCCACCATTGGTTACTCCATTTAGCCAATACGTAAAAAATATTGCTCTAATGAATCTAATGCACACTCTTAAAGGGGAGCCTAGATGGAGCACTATAGATAAAGATAGTTGGAACATGATTCTTGGCAAAACCGGTAAACTCCCGGGAGAACTTGCCCCAGAAATTGTACAATTAGCAAAAGACAAAGGTCTTGAATTCTACACAGGTACTCCACAAGATGCATTCCCTAATGAGTTGGATAGATTTAGAAAAGAGATAAAAGAGAACAACTGGGAGTTAGGCCAGGATGATGAGGAGTTATTTGAGTTTGCAATGCACGAAAGGCAATATAGAGATTACAAGAGTGGTGTTGCTAAGCAGAGGTTCGAACAAGAGTTAGAAGCAGCAAAGGCAAAAGCTGGTGCTCCAATAGTAGTAACTCGCCCCGTTATAGAGGTACCTAAAATAGATGTAGAAAAAATCCTTGAGAAGCATCCAAATGCTAAACCAGTGCAGTCTCCTGTAAAAGGGCAGCTTATCTGGCAATATGATATGGCCGATGCATCTTCTGCTCCAAATGTAGGAGAAAAGGTAGAAGAAGATAAAACCATCTGTTTTGTTCAAGCATTTTACGGAATTGAATTAGTTAAGCCTTCAATTTCGGGTAAAATTTTACAAGTGTGTGCAAAACATGGTGATAAAATAGAGAAAGGAGAAATTATTGCTTTTATAGAATAATTAATCTCTCTATTTTTAAAAAACTCTCTCAAAGCTTTTAAAAGCTTTGAGAGAGTTTTTTTATCGCCCCTTAATATGTGATTATGCGCCTCTACGTCTTCAAGCAAGCTTGAGCCGTTGGTGCATAATAAAATAAGCCCCCCCTTGGGATTACCTCGCTGTTGCTCGGTGATCCCTAAAAGGGGGGGCTACAATACAAAAAACATAAGGGGCTTTGCCCCATTTTTCTTCATTTACGGCAATTTCGCTTGCAAATAAATTTGCTACGATTGCCGTAAATAAAGAAAGCCGCAATGCTTGCGGCTTATATTTTTTGTGTTGTGACCTCGGGGGGATTCAAACCCCCGACCTTCAGAACCGGAATCTGACATTCTATTCAGCTGAACTACGAGGCCAA
>JBAYBU010000048.1:0-7860 GCA_041669105.1 Bacteroidales bacterium
TAATATGTTATAGACTCTATAAATTAGCAGAGAAAATAACTGGTTTATAAGAGATGGAAAAGTAGAAACGACTCCCTTTCCCAGGTTCTGATGTTAACAAAATTTCGCCTCCCATCATACCAACATAGGCTTTTACAATCGAGAGTCCCAATCCCGCCCCTTCATAGGAGCGATTCATAGATTGCTCCGCTTGAACAAATCTATTAAAAATCATTATTTGTCTCTCTTTAAGTATACCAATCCCAGTATCTTCAACATAAAATGTTATTTTGTCGTTTTCTAAAAAATATCCAAACTCTATTTTTCCAGAGGTAGTAAATTTCAATGCGTTTTTAATGAGATTAGACAACACCGAAATCAGTTTTAATCTATCTAAAAAAATAAGTGAATCTCTGCTATTTAGGCCTTTAACACAAATCAGAGCAATATTTTTATTGGAAGCTATTTTCAAATAAGAGTTATATAAATAATCCATAATCTCATTTAAATTGGTTTGTGACTCCTCTAAAGAGACTTGGTCGGATTCAATCTTAGAGATCTCTACAATATCGTTAAGGGTATTTAAAATTCTATCACTATTTTCTTTAAGTAATTCTATATACTGCTCCTTTTCTGTTTTACTCATCTCTGATGTATGGATAACATCCAAAAAACCAGTAATAATATTTAAAGGTGTTCTAATTTCATGACTTAAGTTTGCAAGAAAAGAGGACTTCATTTTATCACTCTCCTTTGCTTTTTCCAGTGCAGAGATCAGTTCTTGCTCCCTTTTGACATCTTGTGAATAATCTCTTAAAACAACTAATCTACTCCCTGGATAATTTGCAATTTTATGATTCTCTACAGAATAGTGCTTGACAACATCATTCTCTTTAACCTCAAGTATCTGTTTAGATTCTTTATTTAAGACAATAGTTCTAAACAGCTCTATTCTCAACTTTAAAGTTTTAAAGTCCAATCCTATAACGTTATTATTAGTAATCCCTAAATAATTTTTTGCCGATCTATTAATATCCTGAATCCTATTATCAAAGTCTAAAACTAAAATACCCTCTTTTAAACTTTCTAGCAGAGTCTCTCTAGCTACAGGAACAAGATCTAAAAAATTTTTGTTAAATATTGCAATTGTTAAAAGCATCCCTGTTATAATCATACTAAGTGGCACAAGATCAAATCCTGGAACAATGTTTTGTGCTGTTACATAAAAAACGCTAGCAATCCAAGGGCATAAAGAAGCTACAAATATTATTTTAACTTGTAATTTAAATGCAATTATGTGTGTCATAATAAATTTAAACAAGTAGACAGAAGAGAGTGCAAACAAAAAATAGTTGTAACCAACATTGCCTATCCAAAAACCAGCTCCATGATAGTACTCCATAAGGTTAGTTGTGGGAGAGATAGACGAATAGCCTTCCCATATAAGGTGGTGATATTCATTAGTAAGAGTAAGAATAAAGACTACTAATGGCACAATAGATAGAATTACAATATTTTTTTTAGTTAAAAGCTTATCTTTCCCTACAAAACGAAAAACAAAAAAAGCATAAAACAAAGGTACCGTAACAGCGCCTAAATAAGCCACTTTAGACCAAAATATTTTTAAATCTAGGGTAGAAGATGCTGTTTCGAAAATTATAGCAAAAGCATAAAAACCAGAAGAGAGCATTACCAATACAAGTTCTTTCGCTCCTCGTTCTCTCCTTTTTTGCCAAGCCAAATAGGCAACAAAGAAAGAGACAAAACTAGAGGCTAAGAAAAATAGAGAAAAAATAGTATAAGTATAATTACTCATTCTGCAAAACTAACAGAAAATAATCACATATTAGTAAATAGAATCTAAATACAATTTATTACTAACTTAAATATAATAATTATTATATTTATAGCGATAATTTTTAATTCTATTGATTATGAAAAATATTTTATTATTTATACTGGTAATTCTTTCAAGCACTGCAATATGTGCTCAGGAGCTTAATAAAAAAGAGACCCTAACCACACCCACACCCTACAACTCGAGTATTAACTTAGATTTATCTACACAAGAGTTCTCAAGTATTAACTTAAATACATCTGCACAAGATTACTCATATAGTGCCATGCCTAAGATGAATTTTATAAAAATTAATCTTGCAGGGTTGCCTATCAGAAACTACTCTTTACAGTACGAAAGGGTTCTTAACAAGATGCTCTCCGTTAGCCTCTCTTATAGAAATATGCCAAAAGGGAATCTTCCTTTTAAAAGCCGAATTTTAAACTCTTTTGACGCTAACGACATTGAGGGTAGAAATATTATAAACAACTTAACAATATCTAATTATGCGATTACACCCGAAGTTCGTTTTTACTTAGGTAAAAAGGGTTATGGACAAGGGCTTTACTTAGCGCCATTTTTTAGAAACGCCAAGTATGAGTGTAATAATTTTGATGTAACTTATAAAGATGACAATGGTATAGACCAAACTCTCTCTATATCTGGTAATATCAAATCTAATACATTTGGACTTTTATTTGGCGCACAATGGTTTCTAAGCAAGTATATAGTATTAGACTGGTGGATATTGGGGCCGCATATTGGTAAGGGTAAAGGAGACCTAATAGGTCTCTCTAGCCAGCCTCTCTCAGAAGAAGCACAGAAAAGTATTAGAGAAACTCTAGAAGATTTTGACGTTCCTTTTGTAGATAAGACAGTAACTGTAACCAAAGAGAAAGCAATAATGAACTTAGACGGAATGTTTGGAGGGCTTAGAGCTGGGCTGTCACTTGGGATAAAATTTTAGACTGTATTATCTATATGTTTTATTTGCAACATCTTCTCTTTTACATTACATTTATACAGAGAAAATTTGTTTGTTGTTTTTACAAGTACGATATTGCATATCTAACTAGAAAAACCAAAGTATTCACACCTTAAATTGATGATTATGAGCCTGATTCCTAGTTCAGTAGAAGAGATGATAGCAGTTGGCCTGCTACCCTACCCCGTTAAATCAATAGAGAAGCATGGAGAGGGATTAATAAATAACACCTTTAAAATTGTAACTAAAAATCCAGAAGACCCAAACTTTCTTCTCCAAAAAATAAATAGATGGGTCTTTAAAGATATAGACGCACTACAACAAAACATTAGGTTAATAACAGGTCATATCAGAAAAAAACTGGAACAAGAAAAAAGCACAGATATTTTCAAAAAAGTGCTTACTCCATCTTCAATTTTAAGTAATGGCGCTTCAAAATCATATTATTGGGATCACAACAATGATTTTTGGAGAATGTATGTTTTTATTGAAGATAGCGTAACTCACGAAAAAGTCTTGAATAAAAAGATGGCAGAGAGTGCTGGGAAAGCAATGGCAACTTTTCACAAGCAGCTTTTAGACTTTAAATCTGATGAGTTCAAAGAACTACTGCCCGATTTTCACCATGCTCCCAGAAGAGTTGTTAATCTCAAAATAAGAATAAAAGAAGATATTGCTGGCAGGCTTAAAAATGTAAAAGAAGAAGTTGATTTTTTACTAAGCAGAGAAAAAATTTACTCCAAGGTTGCAAACATGGGAGATAAAAACATATTGCCTCTAAGATTAATTCATCAAGACCCTAAGCTTAACAACATATTATTCGACAAAAAAGAAAATCCTCTATGCATAATAGACCTAGATACAGTAATGCATGGTTATTTATGTTATGATATTGGCGATGCTATTCGCTACTGTGCAAATACAGGAAAAGAAGATGACGAGAACCTAGAGAACATCTCATTAGATATGAAAATATTTAAAAGCTATATGGATGGATATGCTTCTATAGCCAAAGACTTTGTCACTTGGGCAGAGATGGAGAGTCTTGCATTTGGGCCACGGCTTCTTACCTACGAACAATCTGTGCGCTTTTTAGCAGACTATCTCTATGGAGATAAATATTATAAGTATAAAACACTTTACCCAGAACATAACCTAGTAAGAGCTAGAGCTCAAATTAAGCTACTTAAAAGCATGGAAGAGAACTACGAAGAGATGGCTGCCTACGTAAGAACTCTAGGGAATTGGGAACCATTTAGTTAAATTAATCGGTAATGAATGATGGTAATTCTATTGTTGTATTCTCTGGCACAACATGGCAAGCACAAATGGTAAAAGGGCTTCTTGAAGCTTCTGGCATAACTGCTTTTATAAAAGATGGGTTTATAGGTACTTTAGCGCCTTGGTATAGTGGCGGTGGTGGTGCAGCTGTAAAAGTAGTTATTCTTAATAAGGACCTTGATAAAGCGAGGCCTATAGTAGAAGAGTACGAGCGAAACATGCGAGAAAATTAATACAGATGGAAAAAAACGAAGAGAAGAGCGAACCAATCGGTAATCTTAAAAACCTTAGTAGCTCGGCAAAAGAGTATATGGATATGCATATAGACTCTTTTAAGTTAAGAATGGTAGAAAGTCTTTCACAGCTTTTCTCCAAAATAGTATATACTCTTATTCTAATAGTTATTTTAGGAATAGCTGCTGCTTTTATAGCCTCTGCATTGAGTTGGTTTTTGGGAGACCTTTTAAATTCTAGAATAGCAGGGACTCTCATTACGGCAGGAATTTTTATTTTACTAGCAGTAGTAATCGTTCTAAGAAGAAAAAAATTGCTATTAGACTCTATGGTAAAAATGTTTATTCCTCTTTTTTTTGAACCCAACAATTTAACAGATAAAGAGGAAGAGTCATGAGAAATCGAAATCGTTACTCCCATATAAAAAGCATGTCACAGCTCCAATCAGAAAGAGCCAGGCTAGATAGTGACATTGAGATAAAAAGGGCTTTATTTAGCATTCAACACTCTAGATTTAAGGAAAGCATAAAAATAGGCAATTTAATATCGTCATTTATAGCTAGCGTCTCTATAATAATTCCTTTAATTATAAAAACAGCTAAAACCTTTAAAGATTTATACAATTTTATTTTGGCTCAATTTAAATCGGAAAAACAAGAAGAGTTCAACTCAGAAAACAACAATAACTCTCATTTAAAAAACTAAACAAACAATAAAACAATATTCATGAAGTACTTAAAAATTATGCTAATTGCTACACTCTTAGGTTTTTTTGCAGGTTCTTGTGATTCAGGAACAAAAACTACTCAAGAAGAACAATTTAAATATCTTGCCGATGAATTTGCCGATTTAAAGGTTATTCGATATCGTATACCAGGTTGGGAGTCTCTTACTTTAAATCAAAAAGAGTATATATACCATCTTAGTGAAGCTGCAAAAGTAGGGAGAGATATATTTTGGGATCAAAATTTTAAATACGGATTAAAAATCCGTAGAGTTTTGGAAAATATATTTGAAAATTACAAAGGAGAAAAAGAGAGTCCAGAATATTCTCAGTTCACAGTATATGCAAAACGAGTTTTTTTTAGCAATGGTATACATCATCACTACGCCGAAGAGAAGTTTATACCCCAATGTAGTCGTGAATATTTTGCAGAACTAATGAAAGAGAGTGGACAACAAGAACTTGTAGAAGAAATTTTACCAATACTATACGATCCAACTCTTTACCCACAAAGAAAAAACATCTCTGGAAAAGGAGACCTTCTTTTAGAGAGTTCTGTCAACTTTTATGATGGAGTTTCAAGAGCAGAAGCAGAGGAGTTTTACGCTAAATTAGAGGACCCTAATGACCCTCGGCCTATTTCGTATGGTTTAAACTCTAGATTAGTTAAAACAAACGGTACCATTGTAGAAGAGGTTTACAAAGTTGGAGGCCTATATGGGCCAGCAATTGAACAGATAATAAATCACTTAGAAAAAGCATCTGCTGTTGCCGAAAATGAAAGGCAAAAAGAGTATATAGCTCTTTTAATAGAGTATTATAAAACTGGCAATCTTAAGACGTGGGATGAATATAACGTAGCTTGGGTAAAAGAGACCGAAAGTCAAGTAGATTTTATTAATGGCTTTATTGAAAATTACAACGACCCTCTAGGTATGAAGTCTACATGGGAAGCTGTAGTTAATTTTAAAGATATAGAAGCATCTAAAAGAACCGACATAATAAGTAAAAATGCACAATGGTTCGAAGACAACTCCCCTATAGACAACCAGTATAAGAAAAAAGAGGTAAAGGGGGTCTCTGCAAAAGTAATTACAGTTGTACAGGTTGGTGGAGATTGTCACCCCGTTTCTCCACTTGGAATTAATCTCCCAAATGCCGATTGGATTCGCAAGGAGCATGGTTCCAAATCGGTAACAATAGCAAACATAAGTGAAGCTTACAATAAAGCAGCCGAAGAGGCCCCAAAGAGTATAACTACAGAATTTTCTTGGGATCAAAAAGAGGTGTCTTTATTAAAAGAGTATGGCGCTCTTACAAGTAATATTCATACAGATCTTCATGAATGTCTTGGACATGGCTCTGGCCAATTAAAAGAGGGTGTCTCTTCAAATGCTCTAAAAGAGTTTAGTTCTCCTTTAGAAGAAGCTCGTGCAGATATTTTTGCTCTTTATTATATGGCCGATCCTAAATTGGTTGAACTTAACATTCTACCTAACCTAGAGGCATATAAAGCAGCCTACCTATCTTATATTAGGAATGGTCTTTTTACTCAATTTGTGAGAATAGATTTAGGTAAAACTGTGAACCAAGCACATATGCAAGGTAGGAAAATGATTGCAGAATGGTGCTACGAACAAGGCAAAGAAGATAATGTAATTGAGAGAAAAACTAGAGATAATAAAACCTATTTTGTAATAAACGACTATCAAAAGCTTAGAGGATTATTCGCTTCCTTCTTGAAAGAGTTACAGAGGATAAAATCTGAGGGAGACTATCAAGCTGGAAAGAGACTTATTGAAGAGTATGGTGTTAATATAGAGCCAGAACTCCACAAAGAGTTAAAGGAGAGATATGCCTCATTAGAGCTAAAACCTTACGGAGGTTTTATAAATCCAAATATTACCCCTGTGAAAAAAGATGGTAAAATCATTGATTATAAAGTAGAATACCCAACAGATTTCCTAAAGCAAATGCTTGAGTACGGGAAAAACTACTCCACATTATAAAAAGATCTGCTCTTGGGAAGAAATTATTTATCAATAATAAAAAAGATATTTTACTATAATTAAAGCCATTTACATTGTCTCTGGTTCATCGGCATCTATATTTCTAGACCATAAATACTTATTAGTTTCTCTAACAAGAACTTTTGAGAGTAGCAATAGAGCAATTAAGTTAGGGATAGCCATTAGGGCATTCATGCTGTCTGCAATACCCCATACAAGGGAGAGATTTAAGACAGCACCCGCGAAAACAGCTATTATCCATGCAAACCTATAGTAAACAATAACTCTTTTCCCACCAAGGTACTCAACTGCTTTTTCTCCGTAATAAGACCATCCTAAAATTGTAGAGAAAGCAAAAGTTACAATACCTACAGAGAGAACAATAGATCCAACATAAGGGATTTTATCAAAGGCAGCTTTTGTAAGCGCAGCTCCTTGAGTGTGGTCAATATCTGGATGGGCAATTATTGAGCTCACAAGCACCAAACCTGTAAGAGCACAAACAACAACTGTATCCCAAAAGGTACCCGAAGATGAGACTAAAGCTTGCCGCACAGGATTACGGGTTTGAGCTGCTGCAGCAACAATGGGTGCCGATCCCAATCCAGATTCATTTGAAAATAGCCCACGTGCAATGCCAAAACGTGCTGCCATCATAACAGTAGTTCCAACAAACCCACCTCCTGCGGCCCTGGGAGAAAATGCCGAGCTAAATATCAAATTAAACGCTTCTTTTAAATAAGGAGAGTTTACATATAGTATTACCAAACATCCAAGAACATAAAAAAGTGCCATAAAAGGGACTAGAGTA
>JBAYBU010000049.1:0-7816 GCA_041669105.1 Bacteroidales bacterium
GCAAAAGCAAAAAGAGAAGAGAACTCTTCGCTCTCTAAATCAAAGATATAGTCTGTTTCCTTTTTTGGTATTACTAGAGTATGCCCCTTAGATATAGGATTAATATCTAAAAATGCATAAAAGTGACTATCCTCAGCAATTTTCCATGAGGAAATTTCACCTGATATAATCTTTGAAAAAATTGAAGCCATACTATTTAGATATTTCAAGAATTTCAAGCTTAATCACTCCAGAGGGAACGTTAACCTCTACAACATCTCCCTTTTTCTTACCAATAAGAGCTCTTCCAATTGGTGTAGGTGCAGCAAGTTTACCTTCTTTAAGATCGGCCTCGGCCTCTCCAACCAAAGTGTACTCCACTATTGAGTTGTTGGTTAAGTTTTTAAGTTTAACCTTATTCATTATTTGAATCTGGGTAGTGTTAATTTTTGACTCATCAACAATACGAGCACTCGCAATTATCTCTCCGAGCTTAACAATCTTAAGCTCCAATAATCCTTGAGCCTCTTTGGCAGCATCATACTCTGCATTCTCAGATAAATCTCCCTTGTCTCTGGCCTCTGCAATTTGTCTGGAAATTGCAGGTCGCTCAACAGAAATAAGCTGCTGTTGCTCTGCCTTGAGTTTCTCTAAACCCTCGGCAGTTAGATAATGAATTCTTGACATATTAATATAGAAAATTAAAAAGAATCCTGCAGTACAGGACTCTTCAACACAAAGTTAATAAATTAAATTTAATAAAAAAACTAATCCTTAAATTTAGGTTGAGCTATCTCTGAATAAAGGATAAAGAGCTTAGGATCAAAGTCCTTATCTTCCTTTTCTCTCTCTTTATTAGACTGCCCATCTATCTCGTCGCTATAAATTGCTGAGTTGTCATAAATATCATGAAGCAGTTGGGTAGTTTCTGCTTCGGTCTTATTTATGGGTACATCTACGTTATATGCTTCGGCTCCTAATGTCTCGGTAGAAACAATTTCGGGTTTGTATTTTTCCCTTACCGGCTTTACTGGTGCTGCTTTGGATGCTGGCATATCAGAAATAAAATCATGTGGATCAGATTCAAATTCCTGGTTAAGCTCACCTGATTCGTCATCTTCAAAAATTGGGATTCCCGACAGTGAACCAAACATTTGCGAAAGGTCTCTCTGCAACTCTTCATTAGGATCTACTCTCTTTACAGGGGGCCTATTAATAGCATCCTTTTTTTGCTCTTTTTTCTTCTTTTCGTTATATATTTGATATGCCATTATTGCAACAGCAATCACTATGTATAAAAATGTATCCATATCTAACTATTTTGAGTAATTACTCTACTATTTTAAATGGGCTATCTTTCTATTAAAAGACTAATTTAATAATAAAATAGCATTTCATCTCAATTTGATCTTTTTTACCTTAATTCGTTTCTATTAGAAAGTAGAAGAGATTGGGCTCTCTCTTTGTCTTTTTTTATCTGCTCTTCTAAAAGATCTAACGAATCAAATTTTTGCTCATCTCTTAAACGGAATGCAAATTCAATTTTTATTGATAGACCGTAAATATCTTCGTCAAAGTTCAAAATATGCACCTCTATGCTTTTTTCACTCGATTGAGAAACAGTAGGCCGAGTCCCAATGTTAGCCACTCCTTTATAAACCGAAGTGCCAACTCCTACCCATACAGCGTATACACCATTTGCAGGAAGTAGCTTGAGAGGTTCATATAACTTTATATTTGCAGTAGGAAAGCCCATAGAACGCCCTATTTTCTTACCCTCTACAACAACACCTTTAAGACCATAACTATATCCCAACATATTAGATGCAAACTCAATATTACCGTTGCAAAGTGCCTCTCTTATCTTAGTTGAACTTATCACAACATGGTCTTTAGTATTTTCGAATTCCAAAACTCTTATAGGAGTTATTCCACTCTCTTTTGCTATCCTAAACATCTCTTGCTGAGTTTGATTCACATCATTCCCAACCCTGTGATCGTAGCCTGCAACCAATGTAGTTACATCAAATTGCCCCTTGAGATATTTACTAAAAAACTGTGCCGTAGATTGTTTTGCAAACTCCTTGTCAAAGGTGAGCACATGAACCATATCTATACCTAGCGAATGAAGTAAGTCCTTCTTCTCTTCAAGTGTGGTGAGAAGCCTAAATTTAGCCGCATCTTGTTGTAATACTGCTCTTGGGTGTGGCCAAAAAGTAATCACTGCCGATTTTGCCTTCTGCTTTTTTGCAAGAGTACAAACTTTGTCTAAAACTGCGCGATGCCCTCTATGTACACCGTCAAAAAAACCTGTTGCTGCTACAACCATTTTACTAAATCAAAATCTTGTCTATGAGCCAATCCTGGATGCTTCGCATAAATTCTTCCTGCAATATTAAATGCTCCTGCACTTTCTGCCATGATTTCGCATTTATAACGAGCTACTCCCTTAGTTAGTTTCGTAAATTTAAACTCATAGATTTTATTAACATTATTAATTGTATCTGTCCCATTCTCGGCTACAATCATCTCTACGCCTATGTCTTCTGGCTTAAGATCTCCGATAGAGAGTGCTACCTCGGCAATGTATTTATCTCCCAAAATTATATCTGCTTTAGAATAATCTGGTTTTATATAGTCTACTACCTCAATAAAAGGCCACTCAATTCTTACCTTTTTTTTCCATTGAGCCATCTCTCTAGCAAATTTAAAATCGTCTTTGATTACCATAGTATGACGCTCGTTTAACTTATTATAGAATTTTTCTAAATAGTCTGTCATCATCCTGTTGGTAGTAAAATTGGAGGCTACATAAGCTATTGTGTTTTTAATAACCTCTATCCAACCCGAAGGGTAAGTACTTTTACTTGATTGCTTTCCGTAAAATAGAGGAGCTATCTCGTGTTCTAGCATATTGTAAATGGTTGCAGCATCCATCTGATCTTGATAATCTTGATTTTCATAGATCTTCTCTTGTGGCAATGCCCAACCTGCCCCCTCGCGATATCCCTCTACCCACCATCCATCTAATACAGAAAAGTGCATTACTCCATTCATAGCTGCTTTTTGCCCACTAGTACCAGATGCTTCTAATGGCCTTGTGGGAGTATTCATCCATACGTCCGATCCTTGAACCATATGCTTTGCAATAGTCATGTCATATCCAGGAACAAAAAGGATTCTGCCAATAAATTGGGGGAGTAACGACACCTCTATAATCCTACGTATCATATCTTGGCCCGCCTTATCGGCTGGATGGGCTTTCCCTGCAAAAAAGAACTGTACTGGGCGCTCGGGGTTATTCACAATTTTATCCAAACGGTCTAAATCCGAAAAGAGCAGATGTGCTCTCTTATAAGTTGCAAACCTACGGGCAAAACCAATTGTTAAAATATCATCTCTTAGGGTCTCTTTTATTTGAACCACCTGCTGAGGTGTGTAGTGCGTTGTAGTAGCGGGCATAGAGAGCGACGCCTTTATAGATCTAATAAGCCTAGTTCTAAGCCTAGTTCGCACATACCAAATAGCGCTATCTTCTATCTCAAAAATCCCTTTAAAACACTCTTTATCATAGTGATGGTTTTGAAAAGCTTCTCCAAAGACTTCTGAATGGATCTCTTTCCATTCGGGAGCTGTCCAGGTTGAGTAGTGAACTCCATTAGTTACATAGCTTACATGAAGCTCGCTTGGGAGATAACCAGGCCATATTGGGGAGAGTACCTCTCTGCTCACCTCTCCATGTAAACGACTAACTCCGTTAATCTCTTGTGAAAGATTTGCAGCTAGATTGCTCATAGAGAATTTCTCCTCTCTATTATCTGGATCTATCTTACCCAAAGACATAAGAACATCCCAGCTAATCTTTAATTTTTCGGGATAATGGGATAGATATTCTCTAATTAAATCTTCGGAAAATGAGTCGTGACCAGCTGGCACAGGAGTGTGAGTTGTGTATAAAGAAGAAGATCTTACTACCTCTACAGCCTCGGCATAAGAGAGGTTTTGTTCCGAAGTATACTCTTTAAGTCTTTCAATTCCTATAAAAGCTGCATGCCCTTCATTTAAATGGTATACATCAGCTTTTTTGTTAAGTGCTCTCAATGCCCTAACTCCTCCAATCCCTAAAAGTATCTCTTGCTTAAGCCTATTCTCCCAGTTTCCTCCATAAAGATGGTGGGTCACAGCGCGATCTTCGGGTAGATTCTCTTCGTAATCTGTATCGAGCAAAATAAGTTCTGTTCTACCAACATCTGTTTTCCATAGACGTGCCTCCATGTTTCTCCCAGGTAGTGCAATGCTCACCGTTACCCAATTGCCTTTGCTGTCTCTAACAGGGGTTACTGGTAATTTTCTAAAGTCTTGTGGCTCATATTGTGCAATTTGGTTTCCAGAGGTGCTTAATACTTGATTAAAATAACCATACTTATACAAGAGACCTACTGCAGTCATTGGGACCATCATATCACTAGACTCCTTGAGGTAGTCTCCAGCAAGTACTCCAAGACCACCCGAATAGATTTTTAGAGATCTGTCGAGCCCATATTCCATGCTAAAATATGCTATCTTAGCGCCTTTTTCCTCTTTTTTGGCCGCCATATAATCTGCAAATTGGCGGTAAACTGTATCTAATTTTCTTAGGAATTTATGATCGTTCTCAAGCTCTTTATACCGTTTTAATGAGAGCATATCCAAAAGGTAGATTGGGTTTCCTTCGCATCTTTTCCACAACTGTTTATCTACCAACTTGAATAGGTCAATTGCCTCTTGATTCCAACACCACCAAAGGTTTCTGGCGATTGCATCTAAATTAACCAAGCTCTGCGGTAACTTTTTAGTTACAATTATTTTACTCCAACTAGGGCGGCTGCTAGCTACATCTCTTTTGTGGACAAGATGGTCTTTATCTTCTACCCCTGCTGGGAAAGCACCTTTAGACTCTATAACTTTACTAATCGCCATTGAATAGGCCCTCTTATAATAGTCTATTTGATTGTCCCATAATGCAATTTCTACCAACTCTTTTGCGTTCTCACGTAACTTGCCCATTTTATCGTGAGAAAGTGAAACTACCTCTTGTACTTTAGATGCAACTCCCATAACAACATCTAAATAGTTAGAGTCGTTCCTTTTAAGTATAGAAATAGCCGGGTTCTCTCCACTACTATGCTCTTTTACCCACAAACCAAAGCCAGTAAGAGTAGTAGTTATTGTGGGAACACCAAAAGCTAAGCTCTCAAGAGGAGTATACCCCCATGGTTCATAGTAAGATGGGAAAACTGTAAGATCTAACCCACACAACAGCTCATAGTATGTCATATCAAATACTCCGTCATTCCCATTGAGGTATGATGGAATAAACAGCACCTTAACTCTATCGCTCTCTTTATTTAGTAAATGAAGTTCCTTTATTTTTTTAAGAACAGAATCCCATTCGGGGTTACTCAATGAATGAGATATAGTTGTTTTATAATCACCTCCATTTTTCTTTTTGTTCAAAAGCTCTTTGTCTGGACCATTGTGCCCTGCAGGCACAAATATCCAAGCTATAACATCTCTCTTTAGATTAGTTGAGCTATTGAGTTGTGCCAAGGCATCTAAATAAATATCTATCCCTTTATTTTCGAATTCATAACGACCACTTATAGCAATCATTACTGTGTTTTCGCTCACCTCATAACCAGTCATAAGAGTGGCAACTTCTTGCATCTTGTCAAATGCAAGGTCGTGTGACTCTTTAATGTGCTCCATCTTTGGAGTAATACTATTTTCAAAGCCATTGGGAGTGACAAAATCGGGTTTTCTACCCAAAAAATGTTCACACTCCGCTGCTGTGATCTCCGATACTGTGGTGAAAACATTGGCCTGCTCTACAGCACTTTTTTCTAAAGAATATTTAGCTAAAACATTAAACTCTAGAGCTTTTTCTAGAGGGTTGTACTGCTTCATGTTATCGTAAAGTGGGAACCCATTTCCAGCAAGCGCTCTGCCAACAACAGTAGCATGAGTTGTAAAAATAGTTGCAATGGGGAGCGGAATGCTTTTAAGATATAGTACGCCAGCACCAGTCATCCATTCATGAAACTGCGCTGCCACCTTCATGTGAGGTGCAGTATTGAATTTCACAAAACTCTCAATTACTTTTCCTGTAGCATATCCAAAAAGTGTACTCTCTACGTAGTCCCACTGGCCCGAGAGTGAATCAAGTTTAAACTCTTCCCAAAACGTTGAGAAAATCTCGTCTTTGCGAGGGATATATGAACTAAAATCCACCAATATCACTACAGGGGTACCCGATACGTTCCATCGGCCCACTCGTATTCTAAGCCCCTCTTCAAATGCTTTTTCTCTCCAAGCTCGTAAAAGATTGGGTTCTTCAATAAATTCAGGATTATCTTCTGTCTCTCTCCAGACATCGGGGCCTATAAGTATATGTTTGTCTTTTAATTCTTTAGATAAATTAAGTGCTTTGGTTGCAATAACTGTATGAATTCCACCAATCTTATTACAAACCTCCCAACTCACCTCAAAGAGATAGTCGGGGGTAATTAAATTTTTATTTGTCATTGTATCTATTCTCTATTTGCTCTTTTTGCTCTTTTTTGTTTTTAATACTCGCTCTGTTTTTTGCTGTTTTGGGCTTAGCTGCAATAACTGTTCCAACACTCTCTATCTGGATTCCGCTAATTTTTTCTACCCTCAGCATAAAATCGCTTATAACATTCATATAATTAATAAATGCCTCATAAGGGGTCTCGTATGGATTAAAATATTTATGAATAGCACCATCGGAGAAGAACTTTGTGCACATATAGTAAAAATGATTACTCTCTTGAAGTTTTCTAAAGGTATCTGTTATCTCTTGGCTATTACACTTTTTTACAGCCTCTTCAATTGAATAGAGTTTATTAAAAGCTTCGTTTTGAAGCTCATTCCCAAGCCATGCGCTAGTATCTCTCTCTTCGTCTGCCCAAGAGATAGGAAACGGAACATGCAAAGGGGCTACAGGTTGATGCCTTTTACAAATTCCCGATGGGGTATCAAAAACAAAATCTGTAGAGGAGAGTATGGCTTTTGGTATATGACGTAAAAATTCAAATATCCCTGTAGATGCATTTTGATGTTCTCCAAAAGTCTCATAATCCATAAAGAGATTAATAACCTCGTCCTTAGAGAGAGAGTCAGAAATCCATGCAGCAAATTTATCTGAAGTGAGAGGCCAGTTCTCCCAACTCTTGTTAGAAAACCGAAAAGCAATATCATCACTTAGAGTAAAATTTTTCAAAAGAAGTTTTAATTTGGGGTTAATTGCGTTTGTATAGACGTAATTAGGACTTTTCCAACCCAATATATGTTTAGCTCCCTCTGTGAGCATTGCTTTGTATCCCATATTGGCAACAGTGGCTCCAATAGCATCAGAGTAAATCAGTTCTGTATTTCTAAAAACAGTGGGCTTTACACCAAAAAGGTTCTCTATTGTATCAGAATGTAGTTGAACCTGCTCTTTAAATTCTTTTTCGGATATTAAACTAGCCAATGAGTGGGAGTACGTTTCGGCTAAAAACTCTACAGAGCCAGTTGCAGCAAGCAATTTAAAACTTTCAATAACTTCTGGAGTATATTTTTGAAACTGCTCAATTACAGCTCCTGATATAGAGTAAGCCACTTTAAAAGAGCCCTTATATCTCTCTATTAGCTCTAGCATTAATTTATTGGCGGGTAAATAGCAACGATCGGCCACTCTTCTAAGAATGGTTTTATTTGCAAAATCGTCGTAATAATACTCTTCTCTACCTATATCAAAAAAACGGTATA
The DNA here is from genome assembly GCA_041669105.1 of Bacteroidales bacterium. Taxonomy (GTDB): domain Bacteria; phylum Bacteroidota; class Bacteroidia; order Bacteroidales; family UBA932; genus Bact-08. The sequence goes on from JBAYBU010000049.1 coordinate 7,792, forward strand.
GCCTAAGCCTATCGGGTTGGTGAAC
>JBAYBU010000050.1:0-7797 GCA_041669105.1 Bacteroidales bacterium
AATACTTTTTTCATGATTAATTTTTCATTTTAATTAGATTATCTGAAATTATCAATTTTGCTCCTGTTGCATTTTGCACCTCTTCTACTGTAAACTCAGGATGAATTTCTCTTAAAAGAAGTCCATCGGGTGTAACATCCATTACTCCCATCTCGGTAATTATCATATCTACTTGACCAGCGGCAGTAAGGGGTAATTTGCACTCAGGCAATATCTTATGAGCTCCTCTAGCAGTATGCTCCATTGCTAAAATTACTCTTTTTGCACCAACAATAAGGTCCATAGCTCCACCCATTCCAGGAGTTCTTTTCCCTGGGATCATCCAGTTGGCAAGATTCCCTTTTTCGTCTGCTTCTAATGCACCCAAAATTGTAACGTCAACGTGATTTCCTCTAATAATAGAGAACGATAAAGAAGAGTCAAAGCAAGAAGCTCCTGGGAAATATGTTATAAAGCCCCCTCCAGCATCTGTATAGTCTGAATCTTCGTTTCCGCTTATAGGTGCGGGTCCCATACCTAATAACCCATTTTCTGACTGAATAGTCACGTTTATACCTAAAGGTAAAAAATTAGGGACTAAAGTAGGTAATCCAATACCTAAATTAACTACATCTCTGTCATGAAGCTCGAGGGCAGCTCTTTTAGCTATAACCTCTCTCATCTGATTTTTATCCATATCATTATGTTTTAATTAATTACTATTTTTTTGTCTTCTGGCAAATTCTTGAGCAATAAACGATCCAACATCGTCGGCATAACTATTCATGCCAAAACCAGCATCGTAACCCAACTCTTTTGCAAGTTCATGGGAGATTCTGGGCCCTCCTGATACCAAAATAACCTTGTCTCTAAGACCTTCTGCTTCTAGCAATTCTACTAGCTCTATCATGTTTTTTATATGTACGTCTTTTTGTGTAACAGTTTGAGAAACAAGTAAAGCATCGGCTTTAAGCTCAATAGCCTTGGCTATAAAATCTTCGTTTAGCACCTGTGAACCTAAATTATGTGCCTCTATCATTTGATACCTTTCTAGCCCAAAATGACCTGCATATCCTTTCATGTTCATAATTGCATCTATACCTACAGTGTGTGCGTCTGTACCAGTACTTGCCCCTATTATCACAAGTGGACGTCCAATATTCTCATTTATAAATGAGTCTGTCTCTTCCATGCTCATTACATCGCTCTCTACTTTAGGAACATAAATAGAGGTGTAGTCTACAGAATGTGTGCAATTTCCGTAACAGTTAAAAAAGGTATAACCAGGTGTGAGTTCCTTAAAGAATACTACTTGAGGGTTATCGAAACCCATTTTTTTAAGAAGTTGTTTTGCTGCTTCTGTTGCCTCTGGTCCTGCTGGAGCAGGTATGGTAAAACTGAGCTGAACCTTACCATCATTCATAGTATCACCATAAGGTGTTACCTTAGTGAGGTCTAATGTTTTGTCTAGTTCATTTGACTTCGTAGAGTTTAATACTTCGCTCATTCTATTTTTCTCCTTTCATTAGTTTTATGAATGGGTTTGAGTAATTATCGCCTTTGGCTATAACGCCTACTAACCCTTTTCCTCCGTTTCTTGCTCTTTTTACATCTCCAAACAGTCCCAATTCCAATGCATTAAAAAGGCCCTCTTGTTCAATTCTTGTGAGTGTGGTAATAGAATTTTCTAAAACAGTTTTAGCTCTGTTTCTTATAATTCCATCTTCTTTAAATTCAACTTCGTCTCCTATGTTTTTCATATTATTAAAAATGTACCTAGCATTTTCAATAGAGAGAAACCTATCACTCATAAATGGTGTGTGAATAGCTTCTGTAGGCATGCCTAAAAGTTGAATCCCTTGCTTGGTCCAAACTCCTGCAATATTAAAAAGAGCATCTTGTATATGACCTTTAAATATATTCCCAGTCATAAACTTTGTTGGGGGCATGTATTTTAAAGGAGCTTTGGGGAAAATTTCTCTTGTCATTTGAGCCTGTGACAATTCGTATAGAAAGCCATTTTCTGCATCAGGATCCATTTCGAATGCGTGCCCTAACCCCATCTGCTCTTCGGGTAAACCTGCAAGAAGAGCGAGTTGCTCGTTAATAAAATCCGAAGCAAGTACTGTATGTGCCTCTTCAAAAGCATCGGCAGTGGTAAGATAATTATCTTCACCAGTATTTATAATTACCCCAGCAAACCCATTTATTACTCTAGAGAAGTACTGGTCTACCATTGTTCTCTGCATATTTATATCTCTAAATAAGATACCGTACAATGCATCGTTTAACATAACATCTAAGCCTTCAAAAGCACCCATAACTGCAATTTCTGGCATGCATAAACCAGAACAGTAGTTACAAAGTCTTATATAGCGGCCTACCTCTTCTCCTACTTTATCTAAAGCCGATCTCATTATTCTAAAGTTTTCCTGAGTAGCAAAGGTCCCACCAAAACCTTCGGTGGTAGCACCATAGGGCACATAGTCTAAAAGAGATTGGCCTGTAGTACGTATTACCGCTATTATATCGGCTCCTTGCCTTGCAGCTGCCTCGGCTTGTATAACATCTTCATAAATATTGCCTGTAGCAACAATCACATAAAGGTAAGGTTTAGCTCCTTCTCCAAGTGTTTTAATATACTCTTCTCTTCTTAAACGTCTCTCTTTAATTTTCTCAATGCTGCTTTTTACAATTGGATCTAAAATTGCGGCAATTTTATTTTGAGCTAAAATAGGTAATTTGGTAATATCTAAAGAACCATCAGAAATTTTTTGGGCAATCTCTTGTGGAGTAGACCCTGTTTGTGCAACTGCATTGGCAATATAAAAAATAGCCCCTTGAGAAAGAACTCCTCTCTCCTTTAACTCATCAACTACAATATTGGGAAGAGGAACTTCGTTTTTATCTACTCCATCAATACCCATTAATCGGCATAATGTTCTCTCTACTGTAACAGTAGTATAGTCATCGGCAAATTTTTGAACATCGGCAGCAATAGAAGCGGCCAAAGATCTGGCATATTCCACTCGATTAAAATCTAAACCTAATTTACTTTGCATCTTTTATTTATGTTTTAAGTTTTTTTCTAACTCTTTTCTTGCTAATTCAAGCCAAAGGGAGTTTACACCTAGGCTTGCAGCTATATTTAGTGCTTCTGCAGGAGTCTGTGACATATTATCTGATATCAGAGAGTAATCCATATTTCCATCAATAAAACCTCTCACTCTCAATCTGTCACAATTTTCATTTTCAATTGTATAATGAGTAGTAACTACAGAAACAATTTGGGATCTAGATAATATCTCTAATAAAGCCGAAGCTAAAGCTTGTCCTTCTGCAGGGTTGGTTGTTCTAGCAGGCTCATCTGTAAGTGATAACAAGAGAGAGCCCTCATTTATTTTTTGGATCATCTTGTCTATACGTTTCATTTCGGCCGCAAAAGAGGAGAGCCCTTTTTTATAATCTTCGTCGTCTCCAGAAGAGAGATGAACCTCTTGTACAGGTATTATAAAGGCACTCTTAGCTGGGATACCAAATCCAAATTGAAAGAGATATTGACATAATGCGATAGTTTTTAAAGTTAAGCTCTTACCACCCATATTAGAACCCGTTATCAACAGGGGTTTACCTAAATTAACTGTAATGTCTGTATTTTGATAATCTCTACCCTTTTTTAAAAGAATATTGGCAACCTCGGGATTAAACAACTCTTTGTAAGCTATACCAGATAAAGAGAGTGTGGGGATAGAGAGATTCAAAGCATGCAGCTGAAGTGCTTTAGCCATAAGAATATCTAACTGAGACAAGTTGTATAATGAATCTTTTAGTTTTATAAACTCTTTTTTAATCTCTTTGGATAATCTTAAACGAATTTTATCTTCAATTATAGCACATTGGTATAAAGTTTCTTCATTATAAGAGTCATCTTGTTTAAGTCTCTCCCTTAATTTTTTTAGCTCGGTACTATAAGAGTCATATATATAGAACGAGGTGATTCGGTTCTGGTCGGGATCTAATAAGTTTAATACATTTTCTATATTTGGAAATGTAATAGCTTTAATATCTAGCTCTTTGAGTAAATCTCTTATCTTTTGATTAATTAAAGCAAGAGACTTTATCTCAAATAATTCTATATCATCTGCAATAACTCCCTCAGAAATACGTTTAAGTGAGTTTCTAATATCTTTGAGCTGACTTAGGTGTAAAGCTATTTTATCTTTAATCATAAATAGCTTGCCTCCCTCTTGCATAAGAGATTTAAATTCCGATAAATTTGAATATAATAGTAATATCTTATTTTTGCTAGTTTCCATTTCGCTTTCTAATAGCATGGATACCGATAGTGGAGAGATAAGATCCAGATTAGAATACATATAGCGAATTCCACAAGGCATATCTAATATATTCTTAAATCTTACAGCCATCACTTAGCAATTTCCTTTGTCTTAATTAACATAATTAAAAATATCATAAACAGGTAACTCTATCTTAGCTTCTAACTCTTTACAAAGCATATTTGAATCTAAAGAGTATCCATTTGGCGAAACTGGATTCACACAAACAGCTATTAAATTACTTTTCTGAAGTACAGAAATTTTTCCACCCTTTTTTATAAAGTTTCTATATGTTAAAGGAGCCACAAAAATTTTAGTAAAATCCCTCACTACTATTTCTTTTAAAAGATCTTCTTTACGAGATGATATTTTTTTTAATAATCTATCTGTTAAAGCACCCGATATAAAAACAACATCGTAAGTTCTATTTAACTTAATATCAATAGGTTCATCCTTTTTATCTAGTGTAAAAGCCGATTCATATAGTGGATAAAAATCTCCTGTAATACTATTAAAGCTCCAAACGCCACTAGAATTTTCTATTAATTGGTCATCTAACTCTTTTTTTGTTTTTTCAATTCCTATAAGTTCTACTGTAAATGCAGTTTTTTTTATTAGCTCATTTATTGAAACACTTAATGCAGCCCCCGTTGCCATTATCATAGCCTCAGAAATAGCCGGAGAGGCAGGAGATAACCTAGAGAGTGCTCCATCTATAATACAAAGATCTACACTATAATTAGCTTTGAGCCTATCTATCCATCTTTTAAGCGCCAAAGAAGAGGGAGGGCCAGACAACATAACCTTTCCTTTAGAGATGGCTCTGGCAGTAATTAATCTCCCAAGTGAAGTGTGCTGGTCATCTACATCAATTAATTCTGATATTATCCGTCTCTGTTTGTAGTGCTTCTCACTTGTAGTAAAAATAATCCCTTCTCTAAGAATAATTTCTGGTTTTGAACTTCGTGTAACTTGGTCTGTACGTTCACCATCCAAGCCTATTGAACTAACTCCCACCTTAATTTTATTCAATGGGAGTCTTTTCAATATATAGTTTAAACACTCTGTTTTACCGGTATTCTTCTCGAGACCTACAATGGATAAAGATCCATAATTAAGAAGCTCTTCGATGAACGGCATAGTTTTTATTTATCGTGCGATCTTAATTTTCTAGCTAAAAATGCTGGTTCAATATTCAAGCTCTGCCCTGCAAGTAATGCTGCTACCCCTTCTATCTTAGCATTTTCCTTACAATCTGCACATTCACAGGTGTTTTCATAATAATCGGGTTCTGAATAAGTGGTTATAACTCCTTCAAAATTTCTCAATACAATTTTACCAGGAGATTGTGAGATAACATATGTAGGCATTACAGGCGTTTTACCACCACCACCTGGAGCATCTACTACAAATGTAGGGACTGCAAATCCAGAGGTATGGCCTCTTAACCCTTCAATTATTTCAATCCCCTTGGATACTGGAGTACGGAAGTGCTCTAACCCCATAGAAAGGTCACATTGATATATATAATAAGGTCTTACTCGTATAACAACGAGTTTATGAACGAGACGCCTCATTATATTTACACAATCATTTACACCCTTTAGTAGTACTGATTGGTTCCCAAGTGGAATACCTGCATTTGCCATCTTGGCACAAGCAGCAGTAGATTCTGGAGTAACTTCATTTGGATGATTAAAATGAGTGTTAAGCCAAATAGGATGATACTTTGCTAGCATTTCTACTAGTTGGTCTGTAATCCTTTGAGGGCACACAACCGGAACTCTGGAACCTATTCTTATAATCTCTACATGAGGAATTGCTCTTAATCTTTGAATTATAGATTCTAATTTAGCATCAGAAACCATAAGTGCATCACCACCAGATAGTAGTACGTCTCTTACTTGTGGGGTTTTAGCTATATAGTCAATTGCCTTTTGAATATTGTCTGTAGAGCTCTCTCCATCTTTTTGTCCTGCAAATCTTCTTCTAGTACAATGCCTACAGTACATAGAGCACATGTCTGTAATCAATAAAAGAACTCTATCTGGATATCTGTGAGTAAGACCCGGTACAGGAGAGTCTTCGTCTTCATGAAGCGGATCTAATAAATCAGTAGCAGAAATCTTGGTTTCGGCGTGCGTAGGTATTGCCTGTTTGCGAATAGGACAATTGGGATCATTGGGGTCTATTAAGCTAAGATAGTATGGCGTTATAGCCATTCTTAGTGTTTTTAGAGTCTCTTGAGCACCCTGCTCCTCCTCTTTTGTTAGAGGGATCAATGCCTTAAGTTGATCTAATGTTTCTATTCTGTTTCTAACTTGCCATTTCCAATCGTTCCATTGTTCGTCGGTAGCTTTCGGAAATAAAATTTTACGTCTACTAACTGTCATAATATTTAAATATATAATTTTTCAAATAACTCGCGTATCTCTTTAGACTCTCTTATAATGTTAAGAGTAAGATTTGCATGACCTTTTGCAAAGCCATTGCCAACTATTAAATTTATGTCTTTACCAACACCCTCTGCCCCTAATGCTGCTTTTGTAAAACTGGTAGCCATAGAGAAAAAATAGACAAATCCTTGACCCTTTGTAATGAGAATGGAGGTCATCTCTGTAGAGGGAACATTTACGTTATTCACTGTGACATCACATCCACGCCCTCCAGTTATTTTCATAACTTTGGAATAGACATCCATTACATTTGTAGCATCGGCAATTATAATATGAGTTGCAAGATTTAGTTTTTTTATTCGTTTTGCATTCTCTTTAGAATATTCGACAACTATAACTTTTCCTGATGGACCAGCATTTTGCATTGCCTGGTAACAACACAAAATACCTGATTTACCCCCACCACCAATAATACAAACTATATCTCCTTCTGTAACTAGCTTATCTACTTGAGCTGGAGCACCTGCTACGTCAAGTGCAGCTAGTGCCAGTTTCTCTGGGATATCATCTGGTAAAATGGCAAAGAGACCACTCTCAAAAAGAATAGCCTCTCCCTCTACGTCAATTTGATCTGACAATGGAGAGAGGTTTTTAATTGATTTTAATTTTAGAGGGGTGAGTGAAAGAGAGACGAGAGTAGCAATTTTATCTCCTATTTTTAAGCGATTCTTAGGATAATTTTCTCCAATTGCCTTAACTGTACCTATGAGCATACCTCCCGAACCTGTAACAGGATTTTGGAGCTTACCCCTCTCCTCTATAATGGTTAGTATCATCTTTTCCATTTTAGAGGCATCTGCACCGCATTCTTGTTTTATTTGAGTAAATGACGCAGAATCTACGTTAAGGGTGCTCACCTCTATGAGCACCTCATTATCGTAAATCTCCATGTTGTTATCAAGCTTTTGCGCAGGTTGAGGCAAAGTATCCTTAGGGGAAATAACCCTGTGGGTACCATATTTACAACCTGTTCTTATACTCTTTCTAAGCATATAGTTCTGTGAATACTTTTCTTATTTTATCTG
>JBAYBU010000051.1:0-7796 GCA_041669105.1 Bacteroidales bacterium
ATAAATAAAACCCATAAAACCCCCATAATATTAAGTAAAATAAACAGCGTACTCGATAAGGCTCTTAAAACGCCATATTATCAAAAAAAATGTGGTAATTTACAATTACCTTTAAAAAGCTTTCAAGATTTTGAGACCCTAAGCCCTTTAGAGAAAGAGGAGATGGCAGAAATTAGTGCTCACCACTCGAGCGAAGCATTTAGTAACGAAGCTGTGGGCTGTTATATTTTCTCGGCTGGTGGTTCTACCGGTTTAAAGAAATATGTTTTATACTCCAACCAAGAGTTTTTTAAGTCTAAAGAGTTGTTCGGTAAAGGCTTTAGAGCATTAGGATTAAACAAAAACAATGTAATAGCCAATCTTTTCCCTTCAGGTGCATTTTATACCGCTTTTTTAGCAATTAACAGAGGATTGGAAGAGACAGGTTGCAAGATTTTATCAATTACTGGCAATCTTTCTCACCAAGAGACATTAGATTATTTCAAAATGTTTAAGCCCGATACAATCTTTGTATTGCCATCTGTAATTATTCCAATGGCACAGTATGCAGAGCAAAACGGATATGATATTACAATAGAAAATATTATTTACGCCGCCGAGCATATGACGGCCGATGCCAAAAGCTATATACGTACTGTTTTCCACTCAAACAAAATATGCTCTTTTGGTTATGCCGCAGTAGAAACTGGGCCTATTGGATATCAATGCAGTTGCTGCAAAGACAACGAGTTTCATGTAGAGCAGGAGTGGGTTTATCTAGAGTCAGACGTGAACGACGACGCGCTTGTAACATGTCTATATAAACAACTACAACCCATAATTAGATACAAAGTAGGTGATTTAATCGAATTTATTAAAGAGCCGTGTTCTTGTGGAAGGCTAAGTCCAAAATTCAAATTACTAGGGCGTAGTGGAGAGAAAGTTAGAATATCTGGCTATAGCGAAATTTATTTCGAAGAGGTAGAAAAAACGGTGCACTCAACTGTTAGTGATGGTTTTATTTTGCAATTAGCATTAAATGCAGATGGCATATACACCTCATTAAAACTACAAGTAGAAACGCGAAAATTTAATGATGCTACACTGCTTCAAACCTTAAAGGCAAACCTTTACGAAAAAATCCCTGTTCTAAAGCAGAACAAAGAGAAGAATATGATCTCTACCTTTGAAGTGAGTCTTGTAAAACCAGACTCTTTACCTAGAGTAGCAAGAAGTGGTAAGGTAAGAAGAATTGTAGATAGCAGAGTGAAATAAGACTTAATCTATTGGAAAATAGTACGATCTAATAATGTATAATATAATGATAGACAATAGCTATAATTTATATAATTTCAAGATTTCAATAAAGAATGAGTTAAGGTTAATCTATCCAGTGCAGGCCTCTGCTAAGGCGTATGCAAAAATGCTAGGCTTTAAAAACAGAGAGTGCAATCATATTGAACTATTGCTAGAAGAGGTACTCTCCAATATAATAAAACACGACTTTATGCCTGGTCAAAAAGAAGATATTAATATCTGCTTAAATAAGACAACCCTAGGCATGTCGGTATCTATACATTCTAAAAGTATCCCGCTAGATATAGAAAAAATCAACTCTTTTACGAGCGCCAATAAAGAAGAGATATTAAAGAACAATAGCTCTGGCTTGGGTACGTTTATTATAAACAAACTTGCCAGTAATTTAACTTATACCAACAAAGGAAGGGATGGCCAGTTTATCTATTTTGAAAAAAACCTCCCACAAGATGTAGCAGTAGAGAGTACTGTTTTTGACCAATCAAATGCCCAAGTAAAAGTTAAATCAGATTTTGATTTCTATATAAGACGTCTAAAGCCTCATGAGGCCCTGTTTATTTCTCAATTGGCATACTACGCCTATCATGTAAGCTATATTTTGGACAAAATTTATTACCCAAAAAGTGTGCGCAAATTAAATGAAGAGGGAGAGATGGTTAGTGTAGTGGCTGTTAATAAAGAGAATGAAGATATTATTGGCCATGTAGCAGCTCTCAAAGAGGAGCTAAGTGGAATGCCCGAAATGGCAGTAGCTTTTGTTAATCCTCAATATAGGGGTGGTGGCTGTTTACATAAAAGTTCTGAATTTCTTATTGAGTTGCTTAAAAAGGAAAATGTAGAAGGTGTTTTAGTACACGCGGTAACAACTCACCCCTATAGTCAAAAAGCAGCTTATAAATTAGGATTGAGAGAGATAGCTCTGTTTATCTCTAGACTTACTCCTTTATTGATGAATGAGATAAAAGACGAGGGCCAACCTCGCGAGAGCTTATTGCGTATGTACCTCCCTCTTAAATCAGAAGAGCCAAAGAGAGTTTATGCTCCTAAACATCATTCAGAGATGATTTTACGAATATATGAAAACATTGGACAAACTATAAATGTTGTTTCTGAATACTCAGAACAGAACCCAAAGCTCAATAAAGAAGAGGCGCTAACGAGAGAAAACAGATTGACAGAAATTGAAGTCTCGGCAGATAACTATGGTTGCTCACATATCTATTTAAAACAGTATGGATACGATTCTGTAATATTGATAAGCAAAACGCTTAAATCACTATGTGTAAATAGGGTAGAGAGTATATATTTATATCTACCTCTCGAATGCTCCCAAACTATCTCTTATTGTGAACAATTTGAATCTCTACAATTTTTCTTTGGAGGTATTATTCAGCAAAAGCAGAATAAAGATTTTTTAATGCTTCAATATTTGAATAATCAAGTTTATCAATATAACAGCGTTTCTCTCTTTTCAGATTTTTCTAAAGAACTATTTGCATATATACAAAAACATGATCCCAACCAAAACATCTAAAAACAATAAAAGCTTTGCTTTCTACATGAGTATCTCTATACTCAGTATTGTTATTTTAGTTTTCAGCTTTTTAATAACGTATAACTATTTTGTTTCCCGTACTCTTTTGCTAAAAAACATGAAAGAGATTACTCGCAACTTAACCACCTCTGCAATAAATAAGAGCGAGGGCTTTTTTTTAGGTATTGAAAAAATAGCTATAAACAGTGCCTTGTTTATCTCTAAAGACGATTACTTCTATGACAATACGGAATCTATTCTATTTGACATTCTTACCTCTAATTCAGATGTTTATGGGAGTTGCATTGCCTATAAACCTATTCTATCTAATAGCGATACTATATTAAATGCACCTTATGGTTGGAAGACAAATTCGGGACTAAAATTTAAAAACCTCGGCGATAAAGATTATAACTTTCCAGTGTGGGATTGGTACACTATTCCAGCTAATGAGGCACGTAATGTATGGAGTGAACCATACTTTGACCAAGGAGGAGGCAATGCTCTTATGACAACATTTTCTGTCCCCTCATATAGAGTACTTGGAGACACAAGCAGCTTTGTGGCTGTTCTTACCATAGATGTTTCACTTAAATGGCTCAATGAGATGCTCTCTGGCATGAAATTTTTTGAATCGGGATTTGCATTTCTTATTTCTAATCAAGGTAATATTATTTCTCATCCCGATACCTCTTTAGTTATGAAAAGAGGGATAGTTGAGTTGGCAAGAGAATTAAATGACAAGCAATTTGAAAACCTTGCTCATGATATGCTTAATGGAAAAGAGGGTTTTAAAGTAGTAGACAAAGGTTTTTTTAGCAAAAAAAGCTTGGTCTATTACTCCCCTCTGCAAAATAACTCTTGGTCGTTAGGATTTGTATTTCCACAAGCCGAACTTTACGAAGATCTTACATTACTAAACAACAGGCTTATAATCATTCTTACTTTGGGTATATTACTGCTCTTTATTTTCATTGTTTTTCTCTCGGGTAGAATAACAAAACCTATTAGAAAATTAGCTTTAATATTGAGCAAAGATAGCGAAGCTTTTATTACAACTCAGATTCCTGATATTGGTGGTAGTTCGGAGATTGAATCATTAAGCAACTCTTTCAAATTACTTCAAAACGAACTTAAAAAATATATAAGCAATTTACGAGATGTTACTGCTACAAAAGAACGTATAGAAAGTGAAATAAACATTGCTAGGAAGCTTCAGCTTAGTATGCTTCCCAACTCTCAATTAATAGGATTTTCAGATAAAATCAATATAGCTTCATTTATTAAACCAGCAAGAGAAGTTGGTGGAGATTTTTACGATTACTTCTTTCTAGACAGTAGCCACCTGTTTATTGCAATTGGAGATGTTTCTGGTAAAGGAGTAGGCGCAGCATTGTTTATGTCATCGGCAATTACATTGCTGCGTGCATACGCCAAGACCTCTGGGAATGATTTACGTAGAGCAATGACTCTTACATCGGAATATTTATGCAATAATAATTCACAAAAATATTTTGTTACTATTTTTGCAAGCATCTTAAATATAGATACTAACGAGATGGTTTACATTAATGCAGGGCATAACTATCCAATAATAATTTCCGAAAATTCAAATACTCTAGTATTGAACAAAACGCATATACCTCCTTTAGGAATTATCAAATCTAAAAAAATCATAGACTCTAGTCTTTTTTTAAATAGTAACGACAAGCTGTTTTTATACACCGATGGCCTCACAGAGGCAATGAACAATAAAGAGGAGCTTTTTACTACTACAGCCTTGCTTGAATTATTAGCTAAGAATGCAAAATCAGCTCCCGAAACATTAATAGATATAGTAAACGAAAGCCTTATGAGGTTTACTCAAGCTACCGCCCAATATGACGATATAACTATGTTGTGCATAAATACAATAAACAAACTGCCAAACAACACTTTTCAACTAGTTTTTAACAATATTAAAAACTTAGAAATTTTAAATGAATTAAGATTGAAAATTGATGAGTTTTTCAGTGACTCTGATACCTCATCAAAAACAACTAGCCGTTTAGTTCTTGTACTAGAAGAGTTAATTACAAACATACTCAAATATGGCTCTTTAGAACAGTCAATCAAACAAATAGAGGTAAAAATTATTGACAAGAGAGACCATCTTGAGGTTACAATAATTGATAGTGGCAAACCTTTCAATATTGAAGCTGCTATAGCTCACTCAACCAATAACTCTCCTGATTTTAAAATAATAGGGAAAAAAGGGTTGTTGTTAGTTGGAAAAATAACCAATAACCTAAGTTATTTAAGAGATCTTGGTAAAAACATAATTAGTTTCAAAATAACAAAAAATTAATATATTTTAGACATGATTCAAATTTCAATTACTAGAAAAGAAACCCCCTTGATTTTAAAGCTAAGCGGTAGATTGGATGCACTTACGGCAGACAATTTTGCAACTTCTATAAAAGAGTACTTAATAGAAAATGATAATTGCCCTATTTTTGATGTCGAAAATCTTGAATATATAAGCAGTGCTGGGCTGAGAATTTTTTTACTATTAATAAATGAATTTGAAGAGGTAAATAAAAAAATTGGAATAATCTCTCCAAACGAAATGGTATCAGAAGTATTTGAAATAAGTGGGATTAAGGATTTTATTAACGTTTTTGATTCAGTTAACGATGCAGTCTCTTTTTTTAGTTAAATCTACATTTATCCACGGCAGAGTTATTGGTCAAGTTTTAAATTATGAATATACAAGTTGAGCACATTTTATTAATATTTTCAATTCTATTTTTTCTAAGTATTTTAGCAGGTAGAGCTAGCTCTAAATTTGGAGTCCCAGCATTACTGCTCTTTTTAGCTGTTGGAATGTTATTTGGTAGCGATGGTTTTGGGATTCAATTCCAAAACTACTATTTTGCACAAAACATTGGAACTATCGCATTGTGTATCATACTTTTCTCTGGTGGGTTAGATACAAACATTTCAGAAATTAGACCAGTTATTGCTCAAGGTATAATCTTAGCTACATTTGGAGTTGTTTTAACAGCGGCTATAACAGGTCTATTAATTTGGTGGATTTTAGGTATGACGGTGGCTGCGGCAGGTATATCTTTGTTAACTTCTCTGCTGCTAGCTTCTACAATGGCATCAACAGACTCTGCCTCGGTCTTCTCTATTCTTCGCTCAAAAGGGTTGTATTTAAAAAACAACCTTAGGCCTATGCTAGAGCTAGAAAGCGGGAGTAACGACCCTATGGCATATGTTTTAGTTATAACCCTAATTAGCATCATTCAATTGGATACGACTCCAAACTACTGGATAATTGGTGGCATATTAATACTGCAACTTGGCATAGGTGCTGTGTTAGGTTTTTTGTTAGGAAAACTAGGTGTTAAAATAATAAACAGAGTGAAAATTGGTAACGACTCTCTCTATCCTATTTTAGTTTTTACTTTCTGTATTTTTATTTTTTCTCTCACCTATTTTGCAAAAGGAAATGGCTTCTTGGCAGTATACGTTGGTGGCTTAGTTATAGGAAATTCAAAGTTTGTACATAAACGATCGGCACTTAATTTTATGGACGGGTTAGCATGGATGTTTCAGTTAGTTATGTTCTTAACCTTAGGCCTCCTAGTAAACCCACACGAACTATTACAAGTAGCTGTACCCGCTCTTATTATTAGTCTTCTGATGATATTTCTTTCTAGGCCTTTAACGGTCTTCTTATGTTTACTCCCTTTTAGAAAGATGCCAATTAAAGACAAAACCTATGTCTCTTGGGTTGGATTAAGGGGAGCTGTCCCTATTATATTTGCCATATTTCCTCTTGTAGAGGGTGTACCACATGCAAACCTTATGTTTAACATTGTCTTTTTTTGCACTTTAGTTTCTTTAATAGTGCAAGGGACATCACTCCCTCTAATAGCAAAGTGGCTCAACCTTGCAGAGAGGCCAAGCCTACTAAGAAAATTAAGCAATTTTGATGTAGATTTCTCTACCGATATAAAATCGGTTACAACAGAGATTGAGATTACTGCTAAAATATTAATTAGAGGAAATAAGCTTATGAATTTGTCTTTGCCAGACAACACATTAGTTGTAATGGTAAAGCGTGAAGAGAAGTATTTTGTTCCAACAGGGAAGACGACTCTTATTGAGAGAGATAAAATTTTAATTATCACAGACGACCAAGAGGCTCTAATTGAAACCTATAAAAAATTAGGAATCTAAAGAGCTCTCCTCTTTAGAAATAACATTCAAATTTGTTGATGTATATCTAGGTGAAGATTTTAAAAGTCACTACTTTACATTACTCATAAGAGTTAATGAACTAATTTCTGTAACTATATGTTATAAGTAGATAGATCGTTTTTCAGATAAACTTTAAATTTAAAAAAGTGAGTGTTATGGATGCAAAAAGAGAGAAAATGAACAAGGAGAATCCTATGGATAAGAATAAATTAGGAGATCCAATTCCAAGTAGAAACCAAAATAGAGGGAAAAACCCAGAGCTTAAGACTGCAGCAGGTGCTCCCGTGACAGATAACCAAGACACTATGACCTCTGGTAAAAGGGGACCTGTCTCTTTACAAGATGTTTGGTTTTTAGAAAAGATGGCACATTTTGATCGTGAAGTCATTCCAGAGCGTAGAATGCATGCAAAAGGTTCTGGTGCATTCGGGACATTTACCGTAACTCACGATATTACTAAATATACAAAGGCCAATATATTCTCTAAAATCGGAAAGAAGACAGAAATGATAGCTCGTTTCTCTACAGTAGCAGGTGAGCGAGGAGCAGCAGATGCCGAGAGAGATATTCGCGGGTTTGCACTAAAATTTTATACAGAAGAGGGGAATTGGGACTTGGTAGGCAATAACACTCCAGTATTTTTCTTTAGAGATCCAATGAAGTTTATAGATTTAAACCATGCAGTTAAAAGAGATCCACGTACTAATATGAGAAG
>JBAYBU010000052.1:0-7755 GCA_041669105.1 Bacteroidales bacterium
ATCATTTTCACTCTACTCCAAAATGCCCATCTTGAACAAAGCCTCTATATGGCATCTCTAGTACAAAAACATTTTAACCAAGGGCCTATTAAAATTAACAGAGGTATAAAGCAGGCACCCTTTCTAGTACTATGGAAAACAAGTATGCCATCTGTATTAATTGAATTAGGATTCATTTCCAACACTGGAGATCTAAAAATATTGGCCGATAAAAAAAGCCAGGATAAACTAGCCTCTCTTATATTCAATGCCTTTGAAGAGTATAAGAACCAATATGACAAAGGGTATAATAACTTAGATTATATAACGCCTATAACAGCCTCTAAAGAACAGATTAAACAACCAGAACAAACGACACAAACAGAAAATTACCATTATAGAGTTCAGATCCTCTCTGCAAACAAAATAATTCCACTCAATTCAAAAGAGTTAAAAGGAGAACAAAACGTTAAAATTCTAAAAAAAGAGTCTCTCTTCAAATATACTATAGGGGAGTTCCCGAGCTTAGAAAAAGCAAAGGATACGTTAAAACAAATTCGTAAAACGTTCCCTCAAGCTTTTATAATAAAAGTATCTGGTAAAACAATAATAAACTAACAACCACACAATATATATGTCTAAATTCAAAATTACCCGAGAACAAAAAATAGGACTTTTTGCAATAATCACTCTACTATCGTTATACGTTGTAGTCAATTATTTAAAAGGGAAAAATCTCTTTAGCAGCAGAAACACATATATTAGCATATATCACGATGTAGAAGGGTTAACTCCTACTGGACCAGTATATATAGGAGGTCTTAAAGTTGGTACAATAGAGACTATCTACTATGATCAAGTCGAAAAAAACTTTACTGTTAAATTAAAAATAAAAAGTACATACTCAATACCCTCAAACTCTATTGCGCAAGTTTATAGTGCCGACATTATGGGTACAAAAGCACTACGAATAAACATGGGAGACGCCCTTTTATCCTTAAAAAACAACGACACACTTGCCTCTGCAACCGAAAAAGGGTTAATAGACATAATTACAACAGAGTTTTTACCTCTCAAAGAAGATATATCTAATTTAATCGCCAACATTAATGTAACCTTTAACAATGTAAACGATCTTTTAAACCCCCAGGCAAAAAATGACCTTGCCAAATCTTTTGAAAATCTCAATAAAACTCTAGCAAGTGCAAAAAATATATCAAGTTCTCTTGAAGAGAGTGCTCCACAAATTAACGATCTAATGAAAGACTTAAAAGAGCTCTCTGCAAAATTAAATATCGGAACAGAATCGCTTAACAGAGGTCTTGAAAATGTTGTGGAAATTACCGACTCTTTAAAAAATAGCGATCTTGCAGGAACAATTACCAATTTGCGAGATCTTCTAAAAAAGATTCAGGACCCTTCTGGAACTATCGGAAAATTATTACAAACAGACACTATTCACAACTCAATCGAACGCCTCATAAGCGATCTAGACGAATTAGTAAATAATATAAATAATAATCCCAAAAAATACATAAAAATTAGCATATTCTAACAAAAAAAATGTTATATTTTGCTGTTTTTAAAGAATTTAAAAATTATTTATATAAATAAAAAATTTTTCGATTGAAATTCAATAGCTTGCAGAATAAATCACTATTTCGTTAGTTTTTTTCTTTTTTAAACGAATTTTTTTTCCCAAGTTTGTAGTCCAACTCTTAACCTATCCACTAGTAAATGACCGAAGCCAAACATACCATGGTGTGGAATAATTGTCTCTCTATAGTAAAAGACATTATTCGTCCACAAAGTTTTAGGACATGGTTTGAACCAATAAAAGCAGTCAAAATAGCAGGGTCAATTCTAACTATAGAAGTCCCGTCAAATTTCTTTCGTGAATATCTAGAAGAGCATTATATAGATCTTATAAGCAAAGCGCTCAAAAGAGAACTTGGCAAAGAAGCCCAACTCGAATACAACGTAAAAGTTGTTTCGGGAGAAGATTTAGTTACCTATCCACAACAACCCTCTAGAGAAATAAAAAATAAATCTGTCCCTTTTCCTAATCAAGCGAGAAGTATTGCTAACCCATTTATAATTCCAGGACTACAACAATTAGAAATAGACCCTCAGCTTAACTCACTCTACTCTTTCGAAAATTTTATTGAAGGAGATTGTAATAGACTTGCGAGATCGGCAGGGTTAAATATTGCAGACAATCCCGGTAATGGTACATTCAACCCTCTCTTTCTTTACGGTAAATCTGGCTTAGGTAAAACACACCTTGCACAAGCAATAGGTATCTCAATCAAAAACCAATTTCCAGAAAAAATAGTACTCTATGTAAGTGCCAACAGATTTATGACACAATACATGGATGCCACAACTGTAAAAAACAAGCTTACAGATTTTCTCCACTTTTATCAGATGATAGATGTTCTCATTATAGATGATGTTCATGAATTTTCTGGGAAAGCCGGCACCCAAAATGCATTTTTCCATATTTTTAGTCACTTACACTCAGTAGGGAAACAACTAATATTAACTTCAGACAAAGCCCCTGTGGATTTACAAGATTTAGAGATAAGGCTTCTTTCTCGTTTTAAATGGGGGCTTCTTGCCGAGCTTTTACCTCCAGATTATCAAACCAGAATAGATATATTAAAAGCTAAAAGCTATAAAGATGGAATTTCTCTACCACAAGAGGTTACAGAGTATGTCGCCTCCAGAGTTACTACTAACATTAGAGAATTAGAAGGTACTTTAATCTCTCTGCTTGCCCACTCTACTCTAACCAATAGAAAGATAGATCTTGAATTAGCAGAAAGTCTTATAGAAAAATTAGTCACTCAAAATCGGCCAGAGATTACAGTAGACCGTATTCAAAAAATTGTTTGTGACTATTTTAAAATAGAGCCCGAAAGATTCCTTAGCCCATCTAGAAAAAGAGAACTCGTTCAAGCGAGGCAAATATCTATGTACTTGAGTAGAAACCATACCAAAAACTCTTTAGCATCAATCGGTACACAAACAGGTGGCAGAGATCACGCAACAGTACTCTACGCATATAACACAGTATGCGATCTTTTGGATACCGATAGATCTTTCCGTAAATTTGTTGTGGATATAGAGAAACAACTCAAGTCCAACTAAACGTCATCATCAATGCAAACAACTCTTAAATAACTTCAGATATGGAGAATGCTAAAATATTTTCAATATTCGACGAGATTACAAAAATTCCTCGCGAAAGTGGTAAAGAAGAAAAAATCATACAATATCTCATAGACTTTGCAGAAAGCAGGTCACTCGAATACAAAAAAGATGAGGCAGGTAACGTAGTTATCCTCAAGCCTGGATCGCCCAGTATGGAAAATGCGCCTACAGTAATATTGCAAAGTCACTCCGATATGGTGTGCGAAAAAAATTCGGATAGCGACTTTAACTTCGACACCGATCCCATCAAGTACGAAGAAGAAAACGGCTGGCTAATTGCCAAGGAGACTACTTTGGGTGCTGATTGTGGAATAGGAATGGCTGCACAACTGGCAGTCATAGACTCAAAAACTCTAAAACATGGCCCAATAGAAGCACTCTTCACTACAGAAGAAGAGACTGGTCTTTTTGGTGCAAAAGCTCTTAAACCAGGATTTATAGAAGGCAAAATACTTATTAACTTAGATTCCGAAGATGAAGGAGAACTCTTTATAGGATGCGCTGGAGGTGTAGATACAACTGCCAAGTTCCACTACAATACAGAAAAAGTATCAAACGAAAACAACTTTATTAAAATCTCTATTTATGGAGCCACAGGTGGGCACAGTGGAGACGAAATAGATAAAAACAGAGCCAACGCAAACCAAATATTGTTTCGTTACTTATACCAACTCTCTAACACTACAGACTTTGCTCTTTGCTCTATAGATGGTGGCAACAAACGCAACGCTATAGCTCGTGAAGCATACGCAGTAGTAGCAATACCTGCAGAAAAAAGAGCAGCTGCCGAGGTGCTTTTCCTCAAAACAATAAGCGGAGTAAAAGAAGAACACTCAAAATCTGATCCCGAGCTCGCAGGCTCTTTTGAGAGTGCTGCTGCGTCAAATGAATCTATAGATAAAAAGACCGCCTCTAAATTAATTATGGCAATGCATGGAGTTCCACATGGAGTTCTCGCTATGAGCCAAGAGATAGAAGGTCTTGTTGAAACCTCTACCAACCTTGCATCAATAAAAATGAAAGAGGGAAGCGTAATACGTATAGGAACAAGTCAAAGAAGCTCAATCGATTCTGCTAGGTTTAATGCAGCCAGTAGAGTAGAAGCAATATTCAAACTTGCCAAAGCAGAGGTCACTCACGAAGGCGAATATCCAGGTTGGAAACCTAGAACAGACTCTCCTCTATTAAAAATAAGCGAGCAATCTTATACAACACTTTTTGGAGCAAAACCAATAGTTAGAGCAATCCACGCAGGATTGGAGTGTGGAATGTTTCTAAAAACCTATCCTTATCTAGACATGATCTCTTTTGGACCTACAATTAAGGGAGCGCATGCACCTGGCGAAAGATTAGAGATTGCATCTGTAGATAAATTCAGGAAGTTACTTGTAGATATACTTGGCAAAATTAAAGCAAATTAAATAATTATGTCTCAGCTTATAGCACCTTCAATGCTTTCGGCCGATTTTGGCAATCTAGAGAAGGATATAGAGATGGTAAACGCAAGTAAAGCCGACCTATTCCATCTAGATATTATGGACGGACTATTTGTACCCAACATCTCATACGGATTTCCTATTGTAAAAGCAATTGCTTCAAAAGCCAAAAAACCATTAGATGCTCATCTAATGATAGTTGATCCAGACAGGTATCTTGATGCTTTTGCACAAGCAGGAGTAACTTATTTGAGTGTACATTACGAGGCATGTACACATCTACACAGAACCATCCAAAAAATCAAATCACTTGGAATGAAAGCAGGTGTTGCACTTAACCCCCACACCCCTGTCGAAAACTTAACCGATATACTTTTAGAGACAGACTTTATACTAATTATGTCTGTAAACCCAGGTTTTGGAGGACAAAGCTTTATAAAGAACTCCTACTCAAAAATCAAACGGCTTAAGCAGATGATTGACGAGAGAGCTTTAGACACACTGATAGAGGTTGACGGGGGAGTTAACAAAGAAAATGCTCCGCTTCTTTTTGAGAGCGGAGCAGATATTCTAGTTGCTGGTAATGCTGTTTTCGGAGCAAAAGAGCCCATTTTAGCTATAAAAGAACTAAAAAAACCCTTATAAAATATATTTAATCTCTTTAAAAGAGTATCTTTTAGTTATACCCTCTTCATTTTCTAAAAGCAAGCATGCACTATTATCTATACCAGTTATTCTAGCTTTTATCACCTCTCCACTAGGAGTTTCTTGATATTTATGAAACTCTTCTAACCTATATAGAGAGTTGTGATACTCTACCTCTAACTTGTTTATAGCCGAATTTGAAGAGTAACTTATAAAAGGAAAGTAAATATCATAAATATGACCTACTAAAGCTTCTAGTTCCTCCTCCATATCAAACTCCTTATTTAAAAGAATTTTCATAGAGACAGGGTTGGGTGCATTAGAATTAAACCTCTCTTGATTTAAATTCAAGCCAATCCCAACAATCGAACCTGACAAAGTGTCGCCTGACAAAAAATGTTCTATAAGTATGCCACACACCTTTTTATCACCTACATAAATATCGTTTGGCCATTTAATTTTTGCATTAACACCTCTACTTTTCAAGTATTTTTTGATGCCGATTGCAACAATTTGAGCTATAACAAACTGTCTATCAGACTTTATGCTGTCCGGCTTAAGAATCAATGAAAAGGTAAGATTTTTTCCAGTCTCACTCTCCCAACTAGTCCCTCTTTGACCTCTACCCGATGTTTGATATTTAGAAGCAACAACTGTAAAATCGTCACATTCTTTAAATTGCCTAAGTGCCTCGCTATTAGTCGAATCTATTGTATTATGCCAATTAATTGTAAACGCCATATTAATTATTTTATTGTTGGTCTTAAAATTGCAGTATTTTTGTAAATTACAACACCTTTTAAAAAAACAATTATTGTGCCAATAAAAAAGAACACAACTACTAAAGAGAGCGAAATAGATAAAAAAGAGATAAGTTGTATAGCAAATGCAATGCTAGACAAAAAAGCAAGTTTTGTTTGCTCACTAAACCTTATACCAACAGGAACAGCTATTTGCGACTACTTTGTTATATGTAATGCCGATTCTACTACCCAAGTAGAAGCCATTGCCGACAACGTAGAAGAGATGATGCAAAAAGAGTGTAACAGAAAAATTATTCGCAAACAAGGTAAAGAAAATGCATTTTGGGTTATTATTGACTATGGCAACATTGTAGTTCATATTTTCCAAACAGAATATAGACAATTCTACAGATTAGAAGATTTATGGGCCGATGCACAAAAAACTATTTACGAAGATTAAATTAAATGAAACAACCGAAAAATAACAAAAACCCTAAGAGTAAAATCCCTAAGGTTTGGCCTCCTAAATTCAACATTATTTGGATATACATAGTACTCTTAGGCGCAATTGCATATATGTGGAGCTCTTATGATGGTGGAGAACCTATAAAATCTGAATGGTTCGATGTCAAAGAAAAAATGGCACTTAAAGGAGATGTAGAGAAGATTATTTACATAACCAATAAACAGAAGGCAGAAGTCTTTATTAAAAAAGATAGCCTATTCAAATATACAGAACAATTTGGAGGGAAAGAGCCTAAATTTGGGCCGCAATTTTATTTTATTGTCTCATCTAACTTTAATTCAGAAGAGCAATTTGAGTCGGTTCTTGCAGAACTAACTCAAGAAGATAAGTTTTCTGTAGAGACCGAAGAGCGCACTAATTACTTTAGTAAAGCTCTTGAATGGCTCCTTTTTCCTATAATCATAGTTGCATTGTGGATATTTATGTTCCGGAGGATGAACAGAACAATGGGCGGAGGCGCTGCTGGAGGTAGCAAAGGTGGAGGTGGAATATTTTCTGTAGGCAAATCAAAAGCAAAACTTTTTGACAAAGAGAATCACAGCAAAACCGACTTCAATGATGTAGCTGGCCTAGTAGAGGCCAAGGTAGAAATCATGGAGATTGTAGATTTTCTCAAAAACCCTAAAAGATACACAACCTTAGGTGGGAAAATCCCTAAAGGAGCTCTCTTAGTTGGCCCTCCAGGAACTGGAAAAACTCTACTTGCAAAAGCTGTAGCAGGAGAAGCAAACGTCCCATTTTTCTCAATCTCGGGATCGGACTTTGTAGAGATGTTTGTAGGTGTAGGAGCCTCTAGGGTAAGAGACCTATTCCGTCAAGCAAAAGATAAAGCACCCTGTATCGTTTTTATAGACGAAATAGATGCAGTAGGCCGAGCTAGAGGTAAAAATGCAGGATTCTCTTCTAATGACGAGAGAGAGAACACATTAAACCAACTACTAACAGAGATGGATGGGTTTGGATCAAACTCAGGAGTAATTATTCTTGCCGCCACTAACCGTGCAGACATCCTAGACAAAGCACTTATGAGAGCAGGGCGTTTCGATCGCCAAATTCATGTAGACCTACCAGAACTTACAGAGAGAGAAGCTATTTTTAAAGTACACCTAAGGCCTCTTAAATTAATAGAAGGTTTTGATGTGAGCTTCCTTGCAAAGCAGACCCCAGGTTTCTCGGGCGCCGATATTGCCAATGTTTGTAACGAAGCAGC
>JBAYBU010000053.1:0-7711 GCA_041669105.1 Bacteroidales bacterium
AACCTAACTATAATCCATATATTAAAAAATTAATTGAGTTATTACTAGAAAGAATATGAAGCTAGATTCAGAACTTATTTCATTAACCTCGTTGATGGACGATCCCGATTTAGTTGTAAGGAATGCGGTAAGAGAAAGATTAATTGAGAGAGGAGAGGATGCTTTAGAGCAGATTGAAAGATTTTTTATTCCCGATGTGCCTGAGCAGGCACGCGAGAGGTATGTTTTATATCTAGACGACATTAAAGCAGATATTGCTATAAAGACTCTCTCTCAGTTACTAAAAGAACCTCAGCCAATCTTAAATAAGGCTCTCTTTTTAATAACTAAGGTTGCCGACACTTCTGCACAAGAGGTAATTTACTTTAGTACATTAGAAAATCTTACTAATGAAATTACCATTGAGATGTCGGGCGAGAAGACTCCGGTAGAAAACGTAGAGATTTTTAATTTTTTATTTTTTAAAAGGTTTGGTTTTAGGCATAGCAATTCGCATTTAACAAAAATAGAGTCGGCCTTGATAGATAGAGTTTTGCTTTCTAGAGTGGGCAATCCTGTAACTATAACCCTTTCATATTTTTTATTAGCCGCTGCTGTGGGCCTACCTGTTTATCCTTTAAGCTTTCCGGGTGGGTTTGTTCCAGTATATTTAGATAATGATGGGAAGATTCTTTTTTATCTAAATGTTTTTAAACAGGGTACGATATTTCTGGAAAACACGCTTAAGCAATTTTTTGAAGAGATGGGGATGACCTATAATCCAGAGTTATTAAGGGTTGAACAGGAGAGATCGCTGCTCTCTATATATGCAGAGTTTCTCTCATTTATTTATAAGAAAAACTCTGATGACCATATTATGAGTAGAATAGATAAGGTTGTCTCATTAATTGGTAAACGTAAATTCCTATAAAAAAACCTCTATAATCATAGTTGACTATAGAGGTTGAAGTTAAGTAATTAGGTTAAGTAATGATTAACAGTGAGCAAATATAATAATATTTTTTAACTATTGAATACAAATATCTTTATTGCTAAAACTTTATGGAAAAGTAACTCCTCAAAAAGAGGTCTTGCAGGAGGGAGTGCTGTTATTGCCGCTATTTCTGTAGCTATTAGTATTATGGTAATGACACTCTCAATTGCTATCTCCGATGGCTTTAAAAAGGAGATTGTAAATAAGACCTCGGGGTTTTTAGGTGAAATATTACTTCATAGCCCGGGCGTAGAGATTACTACCAGTCAATATCCAGTTTTATCTAATCCCTCTTTTTTAGATTCTTTGAATAAGTTAGAGAGTGTTTCTGCTGTTCAACCTTATGTGTATCGTTCTGCAATTATAAAACAGAACGAAGATATACAGGGAGTAGTAATAAAAGGTGTAGATTCTTTTTTTGATTGGAGCTTTTTTGAATCGGTACTTAAAGAGGGTGCGCTACCTCAAATAGAAAAGTCACTTAATGAGTCGCAATTATTAATCTCTAGAAGATTGGCCGATATGCTCAGTTACAAAGTAGGAGACCCCGTTTTAGTCTACTTTGTAGATAACAGTGTACGTATTCGCAAATTTATTATAAGCGGTATTTACGATGCTCAGTTAGAAGACATTGATAAATCTTTGCTAATTACTTGCGCCCCTGTTTTGCAGGGTGTGAACAACTGGGACATTAATGAAGTTTCGGGGCTGGAGATTAAACTCAAAAACGGATATGATATTGGTAAGGCAGCTCAAACTATAGAGAAGATTATAGAAGAAGCTCCTTCGAGCGAATCTTATTTTGTAACAACTGTGAATGAGTTATTCCCACATCTTTATGATTGGCTACGATTGCTAGACTTTAACGTATTAATAATTATGTTTTTAATGCTTGCAGTAGCTGGGTTTAACATGATTTCGGGATTGCTTATTTTACTTTTTGAAAAGGTATCTATGATAGGAGTGCTCAAATCTCTTGGAATGAGAGACTCCTCAATTCATAAAATCTTTCTAATTAGGGCATTGTTTCTCGTTTTTTGGGGGATGGTTATTGGCAATATCATTGCATTTATTTTGATATTTATACAACAATATTATAAGATTATTCCACTAGATCCAGTGAACTATTTTGTAGATCATGTTCCTGTATTTGTTAGTTGGTACAAGATTGCACTGCTCAATATTGGAGCAATTTTAATAATCGTATTGCTGCTAATGATTCCTTCTCTGTTTATATCTAAGATTAGTCCCGAAAAAACTCTTAGAGTTAAATAAGATTATTTCTTTACTAGCATCTTGTAGTTTTCGTAGCGGTTTACGATTTCGTCTACAAAGTTAAGAGTTTCTGTACCTTTAAAAGAGCCATGTCTTAGAAGCTCTTTTGGGAGTTCATCTTTAAGACTCATATATGGAATAGCAGTTTTTAGGCTATCCCACTCATTTGCATTAATCGATTTGTGTTGGGCAACTCTTCTAATATCTTCTAGACGACCTTCTCCCGCATTATATGCAGCAAGTACAAATTTAATTTTATTTATAGAATCTATCTCGGAGCTATTGTAAAGGCCTATAAGTCTTTTAATAAAGAGTGTCCCGGCCTTAATGTTTTGCTCGGGATCGTATAGGTCTTCTATCTCATAATGTAGGGCAGTAGAGGGTAAGACTTGCATTAACCCATAAGCATTTCGGTGAGATTTTGCACTTACAGAAAATTTTGATTCTTGATAGATGAGTGAGGCAAGTAAACGCCAATCCCAACCTATAGATTTTGAATATTTCTTTATGATTTGGTCATACGGAGACAAGATTGTAACTGGCCCATTTGGGAATGTCAATCTACGATATTGACGGTAATATTTTTGTTCAAGATTTTTATAATCTTTTGTATGATTAAAAAAACTAAACCAATAGTTCATATTTTGAAGCATTGGATAATTGTCTGTTGTTACTACCCAAACTTGATCTAAACTGTTTAGTTTTAGGCTAGATATTACTCTATCAGAATATTTGTGAGGGATTGTATCTTTGGCAGAATCTATTACTAAAATATCTATAGTGCCGTTAATAAGAAGATCCCATATGTCATTTTCTTGAGAGGGGGCTATTCTCATGTCGCATTTTTGATGAGAAGCAAAACGGTTTAGTAGTTCAAAGTGAAATCCAACAGGATGTCCTTGTTTTAGATACATCCCTCCGTTAATGTTAACCATAGCTTTAAGACTCTCTCCTTCTAAGGAGAAGTTGTCTCTCTTACCACTGTTCCCCTCATCTGATGATGAGAGAATTGGGTGAAGCAAAATAAAGCTTAGTGTAAAAATAAATTTAATAATTTGCCTAATATGGCTCATAACTATTTTACGTAAAACGGCCAGTGAATGCCAAGCTGAATGACAGACTCGGGCCTAATGTAATGATGTGCAGAAAAATAATCGCCGTCCGGCCAGCCTTGAGTAGCATTTAAGTATTTAACAAAAATACTGGCTCTTTTCCATTGTAGATTAACAAATGCATCCAAATAAGGATAACTGCCAATTTCTCGTTCATTTTGATTATGGAAAATTCCCAAAGCGGGGCTGTATGCTTGTGCGTAATATGGGGTGTTGAATGTAACGTCGGCCCCAATTTGTGCAGTAAGAACATTTTTAACTAGTTGAAACTGCATATAGTATTTAAGGTTTGCACTTATTTTCGGAAGCGGTATGACCTCTTTGTTCGAGCTCATTTGAAAGAGTACCCTATTATTCAGGTGTAGAAAACCAAGTTTGAAGTTTTTTTGAATATAGGCAGCCAATACTGTTACTATATCATTGTGTTGGGCAACATTCCCTTGAATACCATAGTAGATTGGGTTATTTATTATTGAATAACCGGCAAATGCGCTTAATTTATAGCGTGGTATCTCTAGGTGCCCTTCAAGTGTGGTTTCTGTTATGTTTTCAAAATTGTTTGTCCATTGATAATGATTGGAGAAGTATGAATTATTAAACCAGTTTGGACGTCTATTCTCCAAGTTAATTTTAGCAGTAAGATGTATACCCTCTTTGTGAGGATAAAAAGAGAAACCTGCTTTACCGTCTAAACTGAAATTATTTGAGTAGTAACCCGATAGGTTGTAGCGTGCATTTGCATCCCATCGGAAATATTTTTTAAAATTACCCTCGGCACCAAAAAAGAGAAAAAGATTATTATATGTGTCGTTTTTTTGTCCTTGGATGTAAAAGTTGGGTTTAAAGTTGTATATGCTCATTAATTGAAGCCCTATACCTCCGGCTAGTGTAGAGATAACGGCATCTTTTGCCCATGGTTGTATTCTTATAAAGACTTTATTTTCAAGAGTGCTTGCCCTAATAGAGTCGTTGCTTGTAGTAGGTGAAAGCAAAAACATATTGTTATAAAAATCCCTTGCTATGGAGTCTCCAAGACTTATTTCGTCTGTATATTTTTTACTGTATGTAGAGTAGTCAAATGTGTGGCCAAAGTATGTTATTGTTCCGTCTCCAACGTCTAAAGTGTCGTTTTTAGACCAGCGAATTGGAACTCCATAGCTGTGAGTTAGAAAAAACGTATTTCTTTTAAGATGGTTATCGGCTTTTGTTAAATGATATGCAAGGTCTTTTGTCTCTTCTACAGTTGTGTCAACAACCATTTGATCGTCTATTATGCCTCCATTTTCTGTACGTTTTACTCCTTGAAAAATATAACCAGCATGCATAAGATATTTTTCTCCCAAATAGTTGGTGGTTATTGTTAGAGTCCTATTGTCTGTATCTTCTTTGGGTAGTAACCCTTTTCCACCATATCTTCTATAGGTAAAGTTGAGGTTAAATGAGGGAGAGAGGTTTTGAGTGTGCATAAATTTAATATTGCTCTCTTCTTTGTCTCTGTTGGCAAAAAGAGTCCCCCAATAGCCCATTTCTGTGCATGGTGTTTTTACATTATAGAGTGGAACGCTATGTGGCGTGTAGCTATAGCTTAAATATGGTTCAAAAGGTTCGAATATATCTAGTTTTTCTCGTTCGAAAAAGTTATGTGTTTGAACTGCCGATCCTGATACTCCAAGGTATGTGGCTCCTACATCTTTAGTCATAAATGGATAGACTTGAAAATTTTCATGAAACGTAGTGTCGGGATTCAACATCTCAATATTGTTAAATAGCGCATCGTGTTTCCATGTTATAAGTCTTTTGTTTTGAAGACTATCGGGGAGTATATAAGTTTTTAAGATTCTTGGTTGAGACCACTTTGTACTATCTCTAATATATTTTATACTATCTTTTTTTTCTTGTTCTGCTTTTTTTAAAAGAAGTCGCTCTTGTTTTTCTAATGCTTTTTGCTCTTTTTTAGTTAATACTAAAGAGTCTTTTTTAGATATTATCAATGAATCTGTAGAAATTTTGAGCGAGTCTTGAGCAAGAGTATCTAGGGTAAATTTTGTTGTCTCTAAAATAGTTTTGGCAGCAGTTTGAGTAGTATCTTGAGTAGTTTTAGTAGTATCTCTAATGATTTTAGTTGTATCCGTAGCAGGTTTTGTTCTTTCTTGTGCAGAGGTTACGGCAGGAATGTAGATGAGCACTACGGCTATTAAAGTCGCAATGCTCATTATCTGTTTTGTTCTTAATTTGGGCATTGTTCTGCTCATCACAAGCTACAAACTTACAAAAATTATTCCAAACCGATACTTTATTAGCTAAAGCTCACATTATCAGTGATTGTTTTTGCAGCTAAACTACATTAATACCACTTTTTTTTAGGCCTTCAAGGGCTTTTAAATGTCCGTTATAATCTACATAAGCTAAGGCATCTTTAATTAGTGTTACTTTAAAACCTGCATTTTTTAAATCGGTAGCGGTAGCATTAATGCAATATTCGGTGGCGATACCGCTTATGTAAATCTCTCCATTGCTATTCTCTCTAAGTATAGACTCTAAAGTTTGACCTGTAGGTAAAACAGCTTCGAAACCCGAATATTGTTCAAAAGTTGGGTCTTCCCCTTTTTTAAGAGTGTTATTTTGCCTGGGTCTTTGAGCAACCTCAATAACCGACTTATAATATTTTTCGTGTATCTCTTGACCCTTGGTCCCTTTAACACAATGAGCAGGCCATATTCCACCATTCTCTTTAAATGAGCAATGAGATGCAGGGTGCGAGTCGGTTATATAGAAAACAGGTTGCCCTGGATTGTTATTAATGAATTCTATACTTTTATTTACCGCATTTTGTGAATTATGACATGCCATTGAACCATCTATAAAATCGTAAAGCATGTCTACTACTAAATGGGCTGTTTTATTTTGTTTTACCATAATCTTTTATCTCTTCTAAAATAGAGTTAATTAAGTTGTTTTTTAAATCGTACAGACAATCCGATATATTTGCTTTATAAAAGTGTGGATTAATTATTCTTATTTGAGTGGGATTCAACGAATTTAAATTGCTTAGGTAGTATGCTCTAATTTCATGAATAGGTTTGTTTTGAGCTATTGTGATTCCGTTTTCCATTACTAGTTTTTGGAGAGGTTTAAAATCGTAGGATCCCTCTTGGAAAAGAGTTGTTTTGGTATTATCAAATTGATCTCTTAGAGTTATAGTTTCTCTCTTTTCTATTGAGTGAGCAAGTTTGTCGTTTTTAAGACAAGTAACATCTGCCTTGAACATACCACCCTTTATAATTCTATAAGTAGTCTGAAAACCAGGGTTAACAGCTTTACTCTTATCTTCCGACCTTTTTAATACAGGGTTACTCCCTATCTCTACAAGTTTGTAAACACCTCCAAAGCAGGGATTATGTTTGCTAGTGGCAATTGCATCGCCAACACCATAAGCATCAATTTTTGCATTTTGCCGCTCTAAATCAGATATTATGTACTCGTCCAGAGCATTTGTAGCAAATATTTTACATTTATACATCCCTGCATTATCTAATTCTTTACGGCATTCATTAGAGAGGTAAGCTAAATCTCCGCTATCCAACCTTATACCGTAGTTGCTTTGATAGTTATCACCTATGTTGTTTGTTTTATAAGCAGAAATTGCGTTTTTAATGCCACACTTTAGAGTGTCGTAAGTATCTACAAGCAGTACTAGAGGTTCTCCATAATGACTTTTGATATAAGCATCAAATGCTTCTAATTCACTAGCAACTGTACACCCAAACGCATTTATATAGCTATGTGCCATGGTGCCTGTTGCTGTGGTTCCAAAAAGGTGGGCAGTCATAATATTGGAGGAGTCTGCACAACCTCCAATATAGGCTGCTTTACCACCATAGGCAGCTGCCCAAGGACCGTGAGCTCTTCTGGAGCCAAACTCACTTATTGGTTTTGTAGTTGAGCGTGAAACCCTAGATGCTTTAGTTGCAACAGCCATTTGGTGATTCATTATGCAGAGTAGCGGAGTTTCTAAAACTTGGGCCTCTATCAAAGGACCTTCTACAGTTATTATAGGTTGGGA
This sequence comes from Bacteroidales bacterium, assembly GCA_041669105.1. Taxonomy (GTDB): domain Bacteria; phylum Bacteroidota; class Bacteroidia; order Bacteroidales; family UBA932; genus Bact-08. Next base: position 7,424 of record JBAYBU010000053.1, read on the forward strand.
TGGAAATGCTATCTCTCCCTCGTCCATGGCATATACATTGCCGGTAAACTTCATAGTAGAGAGCTGTTTTCTATACTCTCTATACTGCTCTCCTGGGAGGAACTCTTCAAAAAAAGATTCTTTGGCAGTGCCTAATCCTTCAATCATTTTTAGAACTTCTTGAACTCCGCTTACTACAGCCCAATTGTTATTATCTGGGGCATTTCTATAAAACAGGTTGAATACTGCTCGTTTATTGTGTAGTTTTTGGTCGCAATAGGTTTTACCCATTGTGTACTGATACTTATC
>JBAYBU010000054.1:0-7584 GCA_041669105.1 Bacteroidales bacterium
GACATGGCCCATTTACGGCAATTTTTTCTATCAATAGAATTTATTGAGTCTATAGCATTCACTGCATCTTCAATGCTATTTACGAGAAAGCCAGTCTGTTTGTCTTGTATCAATTCGGGCATGGAACCTCTATTGAAAGCTATGACAGGTGTGCCACAAAACATAGCCTCGGCAACACTCAAGCCAAAAGGCTCGTCAAAACTTATAGGATGCAATAGCGCTGTGGCTTCGCCTAGTAGCTTGTCTCTCTCTTTAGGTCCCGAATTGCCAACATATATAATGTCTTTGCCGTTAATAAAAGGTTTTACTTTTTCTTCAAAATAGGCTTCGTCTTGAATTAGACCCGAAATAATTAATTTCTTGTTTGATTTTTTTGCTATTTGGATAGATTCGTAAGTGCCTTTATGGGGGTGTATTCTGCCAAAAAACAGTAGGTACTCTTTAGGGTTTTCGTTGAAAGTGAAGTCTGTACTATCTATGCCGTTATATACTGTAGCTGTGTAGTCAAGTTGAGAGCTTCTGTCTGAATCACTGATAGATATATAATAGTTGTTGCTGTTGTATTTTTTATAAACGGGAAGTATCTTTTGTGACGAAAACCCATGAATAGTTGTAACCATGGGAGTCTCTATTAACCTAGAGTAGGTGAGTGGAAGAAAATCGAAGTTGTTGTGAATTATATCAAACTCACATGCTCTCTCTATGAGATTGCTAATGTGCAAGCACTCCCATACTTTTGGATCTATAGATGGATCTTCTGCATAGGCAGTTTTAGAAACATATTCTAGTTTTCCTGAAGTATGTGAGTTGCCTGTGGCAAATAGAGTTACATCCAACCCTTTTTTTACCATTCCCTCGGCAATATTAGATGCAACTTGTTCCCAAGGGCCATATTTTTCTGGTGGTGTACGCCACGCAATAGGCGCTAAAATTGCTACTTTCATTTAGGATTATTTTATTTAAAACGTATACTTTATGATAGGCTGCTGTGTATACTTTGTGATTGGTTGCTGTTTATACTGCACTTCTACTATTATTTAAACAATGATCTACTAGCTCTTCTATATTGGCTGTTCCTACACACATTACAGTGTCTGCCCCTCCCCAGTAGATTTTTACACTCCCATCTGGCTCGGCAATTGCACCGCAGGTGAAAACAACATTGGGCACGTAACCCGTTATTTCGTAGCTCTCTTCTGGTTGAAGAATCCATTCGTCTGCTACTGCAATTATCTTTGCGGGGTTCTGTAAATCATGTAGTGCAACACCAAGCCTATATACACTGCCTGCCATTGTGGGGAATACTCCGTGGTAAATGTTGAGCCAACCACGTGGTGTTTTAATGGGTGTTGCTCCTGGCCCAATTTTCATCTCATCCCAGTGATACTTTAGAGGGTTCATTATTAACTCACTATCGCCCCAATACCGTAAATCGGGTGAGTAGGAGATCCAGATTGCCCATGGAGATATCTCTGAATGGGGTCTATCTAACCGGGTATATAGTCCATTAAACTTTTCGGGAAAGATAACTACATTACGATAATCGGCCTGGGTTATGAGAGAAAATCTCTCTATAGTTTTGAAATCTTTTGTCTTGGCTAGTCCTATTCTAACACCGTGTTGTGAGTAGGCACTGTAGGTGATTAAGAACTCCCCATCAATAAAGACAATGCGGGGGTCTTCTACTCCATATGCTTCGTACTCTTTGAAAAGACCTTTGGTGGCAGGGGTTAGAAAAGGTTCTTTCTCTACAGCGAAATTAAATCCATCTTTACTTACAGCTTTTCCAATTATGCTTCTCCCGTTTAGCTTGTGTGAGCGAAAGAGCATAATGTACTCATCGTTATGCTTTACCACACCTGCATTGTGAACAGTGGCAACAGGGTAGGGAATATCTTTTTTTGTTAATATTGGGTTACCTGAATATCTTTTAATCATTTTTGCTCTCCTCTTTAGCTATTTTTTTATTTTTTGGTAAAAATCTTGATAAGAATCTAATACAGTTAAGTAAGAGACCAAATAAGCAATTGTGCTTTCGGCACCTTGATTTTGATTTACGCCGTAGTGTTCAATTCCATCGGAGCAACCTTTTGTGTCATGATTGTAAAGGCTTATTCTCAAATCGTTATCACCTAAAAACCACTTGAATGACGTAAATAGTTTGCTTAGATAGGATCTCTTGCCTGTTATGTTGTATGCTTGTTTAAACATTAGCACCATTCCCATTGCATCCAAAGGTTGCTGAGCAAATTGAGATTTCTCTCCGTCTTTTACAAACCATTTTTCGTTGCCTATAATAGAGAGATAGCCATTTCTCATGGTGTGCTCAATTAGGAAGTTCATTGATTCAAAAGCAACTTTCTTAATTTTTTCTTCGTTTAAAATATGTGTAGAATGTAGCATTGCAAGTGGTAGAATGGCATTATCGTAGGCCAATAGAGCTTCGTACCAGTGCCAACCATCGTTATTGTTTATGTTGTAATGATCAATTAGTTTGTATGTTAGCTCTCTTAGTTTCTCAATCATTGCATCGTCGGACATATTGCTCTTTAAATAATAACTTATGCCAATGATAGTATTAGCGATGCTTCTGATAGATTGTAGATTATCAAAGTGAGGCTTTGCTTTATTAAAGATAAGTTTACCTATTTGAGAATAGGAGTTGTTGGGCGGATAGTTGAGTAGGTAACCTATTGCCCATATTGTTCGCCCAAAAGAATCTTCTGATCCCTTCTTATCTAAATATTGCCTGTTAAAACTTAAGAAGTTTTTGAAGTAGCCATCATCATTTTGCATATAATGGATGTAACTTAAATAGATAGGAATAAGCTTTAGAGATGATTGGTCTTTTTTAATTCTGTAGGCCTTTAATGCCAAAAACAGTGCGCGCGAGTTGTCGCAAAGACTATACCCTTCTTTTAGATTTGGTATTCCAAATATAGCATGTTGAATAATACCAGTATCATCGGTAAATCTTTTTATCTGCCTCATAGAAAATTCAGGTAAAAGAGAGATGTCAAATGGTGCTTCGTCTCTTTTCTCAATTTTGATATTTTCATTAATTACAGTCTTAACTGTGCTGTTGTATAGTTTACCAATTTTGGGCCAAGTGATTTTAAGGCCATGTTCTCGAGCCTTTTCTCTTATTGCCAATCTTTTTTGGGGATTGTCCAATAATTCTATTAATATATCTGAGAGCTGTTCTGTTTTTCCAAAATCGAACAAGATGCCCCTTCCCTCACTTAGTAATTCTGTGGCATGCCAATAGGGAGTTGACACAACGGCCGAGCCGACGCCAACAGCATAAGAGAGTGTTCCACTAGTAATTTGAGCTCTATTCAGATAGGGGGTTATGTAAATATCGGATGCGTAGAGATATTTAAAGAGCTCTTTTTGTGTACTAAACTCATTTAGTAGAGCTACATTTTTTTCTAAATGCAAGTCTTCTATTAACTGTATCAGTGATAGTCTGTACTCTTCGCCAGCGTGTTTTATTACATTTGGGTGAGTTTTACCTAAGATAATATATAAAACCTCGGGATGTTTTTCAATAACTTTAGGTAGTGCTTTTATTGCAGTTTCTATCCCTTTGTTGCGGCCTACAAAACCAAAAGTGAGCAAGATTTTTCTTTTCTCTAGTTTAAACTCTTTTTTTACCTTTTCTTGAACATACTGCAAGTCTGGGACTCCGTGTTCTATGTAGGCAATCTTATTGCGTGGTATTTCGTATATCTCAACCAACATTTCGATTGCTTTATAGCTCATTACAACAACGCGATTTGCCATCTCACATATTGTTTGGAGTACCTCTTTTTGATTGTTAGATGGGTTTTGCATGACAGTATGCAGAGTTACAATTAGAGGGATTTCTAATTCATGCAGTAGAGGGAGTATATAAACTCCATCTTGTCCTCCAAAAATACCAAATTCGTGTTGCAATATGCAGCAGTCTGCACCACTTATATTTATATACTTTGCGGCGCTCAAATAATCTTCTTGTAGCTCTTGTCTAATAGTTACTCTTACCTCCTCTGGATAGGTTAACTTTTCATTTGAATCGTCCATTGCAACAATAAAGCTATTTCTATCGTCTGAATCTTTGCTTTTAGATATAATCATCGATTCAAATAGATTCTTAGTGAATGTTCCTATTCCGCATTGACGAGGAGGATAGGAGGCTATATAAGCATTTTTCATATTTTGACATTTATAATTTTAATATGGATATTCTATAAAAGATTTTTTCTTTACTCATCTCAAGTTACTGCTCATTTTAAGTTACTGCTTATTTAAAGCTACGGAAAAAATATTAGATCTGTTTTACAGCAAGGTTATTAATTCTAACAAGTTGCCTTAATAAAAGGTTCGTTAAAAATGTAACAATTTTCCCGCAAAGCGATAAACTCTGCCGCGATATTTTTGTGCTACGCTAGGTGGGGGACTTTAGTAAGCTAAAAATGCGCCTATGTTCGTTTATGCGTATAAGCCGTATGCTAGGTGGGCGACTTTAGTGATACTAGGGCAATGATACTATGGCTATGAAGTTGTGTGTGCTTTGGGGTCTATTATTTGAGGGGCGAACCGGGCTCTTTTGCCATAAAGTTGTACTCTAGACGGTCTGCTAGGCGGGGGAAGAATTTATTTAAGATTACAAGTAGGTTGCCAATGGGTGTGAGTACTACTTGGGCTTTTCGTTTTTTTATCCCTTTTAGTAGATGCAGTGCGCATTTTTGGGCACTCATCATTTTGCCCTCGTCTCTTGGAGTATCTCCCTGTTTGCTTCCATCTGCTACCAGTGCTTGTTCTCTAATGTTAGAGGCAGTAAAGCCAGGTGCAAAGATCATAACATGCAGGTTATCTTTTAAATGCTCTACTCTAAGGGTATCTAAAAAGCCATAGACGGCAAATTTGGAGGCAGAGTAGCCAGTGCGAGCAGGCAAACCTTTAAATGCTGCTATTGAGACAACTCCTACAACAGAGCCTTTTTGTTGTAAAATATGGGGCAGTGCATACTTTGTACAGTAGACAGTGCCCCAAAAATTTACATCCATAAGTTGTTTAATAACTGTGAGATCAAGATCTTTAAAAAGAGCTCTCATAGAGATTCCAGCATTGTTTACCAGAATATCTATTTTGCCAAATCTATCAACTGCTTTTTGCACAAGATTTTTGCACTCTTGCTCTACAGTTACGTCGCATTTTACTGGCAGAACTTGTGTGTAAGAGGTGAGTTCTCGTTTTAGGGCCTCGAGCTTATGGGCGCTTCTGGCTGCAATTACAACTTTTGCACCATTTTTAGCAAACTCTGTGGCTGCTGCCATTCCTATTCCAGAGCTAGCTCCAGTTATTATTACGACTTTCTCTTTAAACATTCTTATTTACTCTGCAATTTAGCAATCAAGTTATCAAGTAATTATGCAATTAAGTGCTCAAATTTATTAAACAAATTAATTAATTAATCTTCTATAGCCATACTTTTCATTTCGTCGGCTTTATACTTACCTGCTTTGAGTTTCTCTTGGATCTCTCCAAATGCTTTTAATGTGTACTCAACATTTTCTAGTGAGTGCATTGCTGTTGGGATAAGACGGAACATAATAACTCCTTTAGGTACAACAGGATAAATAACTGCCGAGCAGAATATTTTATAGTTATTGCGTAGGTCTATAAGTATATTGGTAGCTTCTGCCAAGTTCCCTTCAAGGAATACAGGTGTTACACAAGCCTCGGCTTTGCCAATGTTGAAGCCTCTTTCGCGAAGTCCCTTTTGCATTGCACGAGTAATTGTCCACAATTTTTCGCGAAGTTCTGGCATTGTTTCAATCATCTCCATTCGTGTTAAACACCCCTCTACAATAGCCATTGGTAGCGATTTAGCGTAGATTTGAGAACGAAGGTTATATCTAAGGTAGTCGATTATAGATTTTGGTCCTGCAACAAAGCCTCCTATGCAGGCCATTGATTTTGCAAAAGCACCAAAGTAGAGATCAATTTCTTCCATAACTTTGTAGTGCTCTGATGTGCCTCGGCCATTATCTCCCATAACTCCAAAGCCATGAGCATCGTCTATAAGAATTCTGAATTGATATTTTTTCTTTAGATCTACTATTTTATCTAAAATACCAAGATCTCCCGTCATTCCATAAACGCCTTCTGTAATAAGAAGGATTCCCCCACCAGTTTTTTCTACAAGTCTAGAGGCTCTTGCAAGAGCTTTTTCGCATCTTTCTATGTCGTTGTGGGGGTATACAATTCTTTGACCCATATGGAGCCTTACTCCATCCATAATACAGGCATGTGCCTCTGAGTCATAGACTATTATATCGTGACGATTTACTAAAGCATCTATGGTAGAAACCATTCCTTGATATCCAAAATTGAAAAGAAATGCATCTTCTTTTAACTCGAAATTTGCAAGTACTTTCTCTAGTTTTTCATGTAATTCGGTATGGCCGCTCATCATTCTGGCTCCCATAGGGTAGGCGAAGCCCCATTTTTTAGCTGCTTCGGCATCGGCTTTCATCACCTGGGGATGGTTTGCCAATCCTAAGTAGTTGTTGAAAGTCCAGGCAAGCATCTCTGTGCCGTTGAACATCATTTTAGGCTCTATAGGCCCTTCCAGCTTAGGATATGTGAAATACCCGTGAGATTTTTTTCGGTATTGTCCTAACGGACCACCCTCGTCATTTGTAATTCTATCAAAAATATCCATAGTTAATAATTGATTATGTGTATCTTATTCTTTGTCCAATTCGTAGGATGGAGTCTCTTCTAATACCATTTAGCGAACAGAGTTTAGAAATTGAAATACCTGTTCTCATAGCAATTCTACCTAATGTATCTCCACTTTTCACTCTCCAGAATCGGATTTTTTCTATCTCTTTTTTATATTCAAAATGTTGGGCATTAAGAGCCAAAACACTATTTTTAAGTGTGGCAGATTTAAAGTCTATAATATCATTGGGGTTAATGGGATTCCCCAAATATCTCACTTCAAAATGTAAATGATAACCAGTAGAGCGCCCAGTACTTCCACCAAGCCCTAAGGGCAAACCTGCTCTTAATGTGTCTCCTGGTTTTACAGTAATTTTATTAAGATGGGCATATAGGGTTTCTAAACCGTTAAAATGCCTAACAACAACGTAATAACCATAATCACGAGCTCTCTTTGTGATTCTAATTATCCCATCGAATGCATTATAAATACTATCTCCTTTATGCACTTTTAAGTCTATTCCGTAATGGTGCCTCCATCTACGAAAACCAAAATCAGAAGTGACGTATTTTGTAGAAGGAGGATAATAGCCTGATAAATCAATCTTAACAGTATCGGACATATCGGTAAGGTTTACTTGATATGGATTAATCTTGCTGTCGCTCCATATATTGTACTCTTCTGGAAAATCGGAGTATTCTACTGTTCTAAGATAGTCGTATATTGGTGTTATCTCTATAGAGCCGTTCAATTTAGATAATGACCCATACAAGTATGGGTCGAAAGGAATTGGAGATGGTAAAGCATTAGCTTTAGCCAAAGGATTCGTTACTTTATTTGCCCTTTTTCTTTTGGAAAATGCTTGTGCA
>JBAYBU010000055.1:0-7486 GCA_041669105.1 Bacteroidales bacterium
GCTTTATAATAGATTGCAGCTTATTCTGTTTGATTAACGATATCTCTCTATCTCTATTAGCTTTTTTCTCTAAAGAATCGCCAAAAGGAGTAGAGTTCATCATTATCAGTCCTAAAAATCTATCAGGGAATATTTTAATGCTCTCTGTAGCAACATAACCTCCCATAGAGTGCCCCATTAGCCAAGCTTTCTCTATATTAAGCTTGTCCATAACAGATACAATAGTAGAAGAACAGTATTCCATTGAATTTATAGGATAAGAACCCGATAATCCATGACCAGGAAGATCTATAGATACGACCCTCATATAAGGAGATAGAAGTGAAATGAACTCTTCCCATATATAAAGTGTTTCTAAATAGCCATGTAATAAAAAAATTATATCATTGCCTTTTTTTGTGTCGGAAATATGTACTGGCAAGCCATTACAGGTAATAAAAAATTCCATAAACATCCGATTTTTACAAAATTAACAGAATTAATGTTAATTTGTATACTTTTGCAGAGTTATAAAAAAAATTAAAATGAAAGTATCAAAATTTAATCAGCTATTCACGCAGCTCTCACTCTTCTCTTTGCTAGTGGTAGCATCATTCTCTACAAGTTGTAATAAAGAGGCAGTACCAATCGTACTTACGGGTAATTGGGATCTTGATACCGCTGGCGTTATGGTCTATATTGTTTATAGTCCCGAAGTAGCTTTAGAATACCCCAATAGCGTTAAATTTCTTGGAGATAATATTCAAGAAATTAGAAAAGAGCTAATGAAACCAAACATAATAACCTTTAAAATACCCAATATAGTAGAGTGTATATACAACAATGTCCCTTTGCCCGTTAAAGGAACGTTCGTTCAAGAAAATGCTGTTTTTACAATAACTAATGGCATGTTCCCAGAGGGTATAGCTGGTGCATCAGATGGTTTACGCTTGGAACTCTATTATAATCATGAATATCTAATGTCTATTCTATATAAATTTTTAACAGAAGAAGACGATTCTCCTGCTGTATACGATAAAATTATTGAAAGGTTTGAAGGGGTAGGCGCCTACCGAATATGGAAATAATCTATTAAATTAGTTGTTTAAATCATCTCTTAAATACAAAAAGAGAGTGCAAAAAAATAATTTAGCACCCTCTTTTTATATTTAATAACTGGTCTATTTACTTTTAACCAGTAGCTATAGTTAGTCTTTAATCTTTGCAAGTAAAAATTCTCTGTTCATACGTGCAATATGAGTTATGGAAATTCGCTTAGGGCACTCCATTTCACAGGCTTGTGTATTTGTACAAGCACCAAAGCCAAGTTCATCCATTTTGGAAACCATAGCTTTTGCTCTACGGGCAGCCTCTACCCTACCTTGAGGCAATAGTGCTAGAGAGCTCACTCTTGCCGATACAAAAAGCATAGCCGATCCATTTTTACAAGTTGCAATACAAGCTCCACAACCTACACAAGAGGCAGCATCCATACTCTCCTCGGCGTTTTCCCTACGAATAGGAATGGCATTGGCATCTGGTATACCTCCAGTATTTACAGAGACATAGCCCCCAGCCTGCAAAATTTGATCTAAAGCATTTCTACTAACTACAAGGTCTTTAATAACAGGCATCCCAGCAGAACGCCAAGGCTCTATAGTTATAGTTTCGCCATCTTTAAACTTGCGCATGTGTAATTGGCAAGTAGTAATGTCATCGTCTGGTCCGTGAGCTCTTCCATTTATATATAGGGAGCATATCCCACATATACCTTCGCGGCAGTCATTATCGAAAGCAACAGGGCCATCATGGCACCCTTTACTAACTGCAACAGGGTCTATGTTCTCACGCACTAGTTGGTCGTTAAGAATATCCATCATCTCTAAAAAAGAGCTGTCGGGAGAGATATCCTTTATCTGATATGTCCCAAAATATCCTTTATCTTTTGCGTTTTTTTGACGCCAAACTTTTAGTGTAAAGTCCATATCTGTAAAATACTTAATCTTTGTAATTTCTGGTATCTAATTGAACAAACTCATAATGTAGATGCTCCTTGTGCATAACGGGCTCTTTATTATCGCCCACATACTCCCAGCAACTTACATGCATAAAATTCTCATCGTCACGTTTAGTCTCACCCTCTTCTGTTTGCATCTCCTCTCTAAAGTGACCACCGCAAGATTCAAATCTATCTAAGGCGTCAATAGCCATAAGTTCTCCCAACTCTAGATTGTCTGCAACTTTTAATGCCTTCTCTAGCTCTTGATTAAACTCATCATTAGAACCTGGCACATATACATTTTTCCAGAACTCTTCTCTGAGGGCTTTAATTTCTACAATGGCTTTTTTTAAGCCCTTTTCATTACGACCCATTCCAACGTTGTCCCACATAATGTGGCCCAACTCTTTATGAAAATGATCTACTGGTTCTTTACCCTTTATTGCAAAGAGTTTAGCTATTTTATCTTTAACAGTTTTTTCTACTTCGGCAAAAGCAGGATGGTTAGTATCAGTTTTAGGAACTTGAATTTTTCCTGCAAGGGAATCTCCAATTGTATAAGGAAGAATGAAATAACCATCGGCCAAGCCCTGCATTAAAGCAGAAGCTCCTAAACGGTTACCACCGTGATCACTAAAGTTAGCTTCGCCAATTGCAAATAGACTAGGGATAGTAGATTCTAGATTGTAATCTACCCAAATACCACCCATTGTGTAGTGGATTGCAGGATAGATCATCATAGGCTCTTGGTATGGATTTACGTCTGTAATTTTTTCATACATTTGGAAAAGATTGCCATAACGCTCCTCAATTACGTGCTTACCAAGTCTTTCAATTGCTGATTCAAAATCTAGGAAAACAGCTAGTCCAGTATCGTTAACACCATAACCAGCATCGCATCTCTCTTTTGCAGCACGCGACGCAACGTCACGAGGTACAAGGTTTCCAAAAGCAGGATATCTCCTTTCTAAGTAATAATCTCTGTCTTCTTCTGGTATTTGCGACGCCAATACTTTATTGGTTCTAAGTTTCTCTACATCTTCTTTTTTCTTAGGAACCCAAATTCTACCATCATTTCTAAGTGACTCACTCATTAAAGTAAGCTTAGACTGTTGCTCTCCATGAACTGGTATGCATGTAGGGTGAATTTGTGTAAAAGAAGGATTACCAAAAATGGCTCCTTTCTTATAACACTGCCATACCGCTGACCCATTACTGTTCATAGCATTGGTAGAGAGGAAGAAGACATTACCATAACCACCCGTAGCAATTACAACTGCATGTGCGCCATGTCTCTGAATCTCTCCTGTTATCAAATCTCTTACAATGATGCCTTTTGCTTCGCCATCTATTAGAACGAGATCTAACATCTCACTTCTATTATAAGATTTTACATTACCTAAATGAATTTGACGATTAAGAGCTGCATAAGCACCTAATAGCAACTGTTGGCCTGTTTGGCCACGTGCGTAGAAAGTTCTACTTACTTGAGAACCTCCAAAAGAACGGTTGTCCAACAATCCACCATATTCTCTAGCGAACGGAACTCCCTGTGCAACACATTGGTCTATAATAAGATTACTTACTTCGGCCAAGCGGTATACGTTACCCTCTCTGGCTCTGTAATCTCCTCCTTTTATAGTATCATAAAAGAGACGATAAACTGAGTCATTGTCGTTAGGGTAATTTTTTGCAGCATTAATCCCTCCTTGAGCAGCAATAGAGTGCGCTCTTCTTGGGGAATCACTGATGCAAAATACCTTCACATTGTAGCCTAACTCGCCCAATGCTGCAGCAGCCGAAGCTCCGCCCAATCCAGTACCAACAACAATTACCTCAAGCTTTCTCTTGTTAGCCGGGCTTACTACCCGAATCTGAGACTTATGCTTTGTCCATTTTTCGGACAATGGCCCCTCAGGAATCTTAGAATTAAGTTTTTCGGACATTTTTTATTCGAATTTTTGAGTCCGCAAATCTACGTAAAATAGGTAAGATTAGCAATTATAACTCCATATTTAACTATTTTGCTAACTTTATAGTCACAAAAAATAATCATTATGGTTAAGAAATTAACGTCCGCTTTAGCAGCACTCATTTTTACGATATCTATGGCAGCTCAAATAACTATTATTCCTAAGCCAAATAAAGTACAGGTTAGGAAGGATAATTTCACATTAAAAAGCAGTACAACAATTTACACAAATGAAAAAGAGGAGGCAAATCTCTTGTACATGCAAAGTTTCTTACAAAATGCCTCTACATTTTCTTTTGATAAAACAAAAAAAAATCCTTCTCAAAATTATATCAAATTAAATCTTTTAAAAAAGAGTGAAATTCCTGCAGAGGGTTATACATTAAAAGTAACCGAACAGGGGATAACTATTACAGGATCTACATCCACAGGAATTTTTTATGGTATCCAATCTCTCTTTCAAATGTTACCTGCTACTATCTATTCTGGAAACCCTAACGGTCACGAAGATTGGACAGTGCAAGGTGTAGAGATAGAAGATAGCCCCAGATATGGATATAGAGGCATGCACCTAGATGTCTCAAGAACTTTTTTTGATGCTAATACTGTTAAGAAGTTTATAAACTGGCTCTCTTTCCATAAAATGAATAGATTCCACTGGCATCTAACAGACGACAACGGTTGGAGAGTAGAGATTAAGAAATATCCTAAATTAACCGAACTAGGAGCATGGAGGGGAGAGGACGAGGTGTTGAGCCCAGCTTTTGGATCTGGTAATAAAAGATATGGAGGTTTCTATACTCAAAAAGAGATTAAAGAGATTATTACTTATGCAGCGCAGAGGCATATAGAGATAATTCCAGAGATTGACCTTCCTGGTCACAGCAGAGCAGTAATAGCAGCCTATCCAGAGATTGGTTGCGATGGAGAAGATAGCGGTACTAGTGTTCAAGGAGAGGGGCAAAACGTTTGGTGCGTTGGTAAAGAGCCCAATTTTAAAATGCTCGATAATATTATAAAAGAGGTTGCTGCGCTGTTCCCATCAAAATATTTTCATATTGGGGGTGACGAGGTTAATTATGAGCAGTGGGATAATTGCCCTCATTGCCAAGCTCTAATGAAAGAGAGAGGGATGCAAAAGCACGAAGAGTTGCTTAACTATTTTGTAAGAAAAATGGAGTCCATTGTAGAGAAGCATGGTAAACAGATGGCCGGGTGGGACGAAATCTTAGATGGAGGAGAGCTCAAACCACAAACGAGAGTGTATGCTTGGCGAAGCGTAGAAAAAGGGGAGCAATCTGTTATTAAGGGGCAACCTACAGTTATGATGACTGGAGAGTACTGTTACTTTGATATGAAACAATCACCAGCAGAGAGAGGCCACAACTGGGCAGGAATAGTAACTCTAGAAAAAATTTACTCACTAGACCCAACACCAAAAATAGCCTCGGCTACAAGCCAAGTATCGGCAAACAATCAAATAGCTTTAGCAAATAGGCAAATAACCACAGCAAATGGACAAATAAATTTAACAACAAGTAAAAGCGCTCCTTCATTAACTCAAAAGCAACAAGGACTTATACTGGGGGTTCAAGGTGGCTTATGGGCCGAGCTGTTTGGCCGCCCAGCAAGATTTATGGAGTATCAGGCCTATCCAAGAGTTGCCGCTCTTGCCGAAGTTGGCTGGACTCAGCTAGAAAACAAAGAATGGAATGAATTTAGCTATAGACTCTCAACTGCACATTTCGAAAGGATGTTTCAAATGGGAATAGAGTTTAGGATGGACCCTCCAAAAGTTGTTTACGTAAACGGCTCTATTATGGTTACCGCTCCATACCCTTGGGCTATTATAAGATACACTACAGATGAGAGCGATCCTACAATGTTCTCTCCACTTTATAGAGGCGAAATAATTACAGACAGGGCACAAAAATTCCGTTTTGCAACATTTTATAAAGACCAAATTAAGAGCATATCTGTAAAACCAGAAAATGCCAACTACACCTATCTGAAACCTACTACAATCATTGAGACCTCAATGACAGAGAACAGTCGTTTCCCAATCAAAAATGTGACCGACTACAATTTTGATACATATTTCCGCTCCAATTCTAAAATAAAAGCAGGAGATTACTTTACTTATATATTTGAAAGTCCTGTAAAAGCAAAAAAAATAACAGTAGAAACAGGGATACCCAATATCACATTCTACGGATTTACAGATGGTTATGCCGAGTTCAGTTACGATGGAGTTAACTATACTGGAAGAACCGAAATAAACCGAAATACCGCAGTACTCTACCCAAAAGAGGCAGTAAAAAGAGTAAGAATAATTGCCACTAAACCTAACGACGGTTACATATTAGCACTGCAAGACCTTAGAATAGAGGAGTAAAGCTGTAATAAGTAACTTTGAACCGACAGAAAATAGCAAAGTTAAACTTTACTGAAAACTGTCGGTTTTATGTTTGCTGATTACACCCACTATTACATGAGATTAAAACTAAAGCGAATAAAAACAAAAATAGACGGTATCTCTGCGATGCACTTCCAAAATAGTTAATTACGGCCAGTGGTGAGTGAGAGGTAGGCGCCTTTTACGGCGTCGTTAGCGTCGTTGTAATATTGCAAAAGCTCATTTAGCTTGAGGCCATCTCTACGCCACCGCTCTATTGGCTCTGCAAAGAGACTTTCTATGTAATTATCTACAGGAGCAAGTTCTTGCATATAGCCAGTTCGGTTAGAATTATAAATTAAATTAAAATTCATGTAGCGCTGCCCACTCCCTCTTTTGTTAGAAAAGGTCTTATGTTTTAAAACTAATGCCATATCGCAAGCTGCAGCATTGTTGCTTCTTTCGCTTTTAACCATAACAGAAGGTTGTTGATTGCCAGCTTTTACCCATAGAGGTACTGCAATACCTGCAGGGGGGTAACCAAGAATAGTCCACATAATTGTCATTTCTGCGTTTTCTCCTGGTTTAACTCCTTGAATTGCAACAGAAGAGGTAGATGATCTTCTAGGTATATAATCTTGATCTAAAACCCAACCTGTAAATTGTTCTGGAGAACTAATGGCCGAGGTTAAATCTATACCCATCATGGAATTATAAAAAGAACGAGAGAGTTTATTGAATACCCAGTTAGGAGTTATATTAGAAAATAGAGACTCTTTAGAAATAATATCTAAAGCATTTTGCTGTCTTATATATCCCATTCCTTCATTGAAACGCCCTGTATATGAAAAGTTAGTATAAACTAAATACCCTTGAGGTGCAATTTTTTGATCATTTGCATCTACTTTTACAAATCTACTATTGTTAGTTTCATAAAAAGCAGCTCCCCCTTGAGCATCTATCACTCCAAAATTGGCCTCTACTCTCATAGGGCGAGGTAAGTTATTCATGAACTCCTCAAACTCCTCTAGAGTGCTACAAACTGCAAGTGCTTTATACATGAACTCTCCCTCCATATCCATCTCTTTAACATCATCGTCTTTTAAGTTATATGAGGCAGTATTCATAATAGAAAAACCAC
>JBAYBU010000056.1:0-7472 GCA_041669105.1 Bacteroidales bacterium
CAGAAATTAGAGATTCTGTAGTACAAAAGGATAGCATGAGGTTCCGTACCAATCTAGAGAGAATTGGGATGGTTTTCGCGTATGAAATTAGTAAAATTCTAGAATACACCGTCAAGGAGATCAATACTCCTCTAGGAATCGCAAAATGCAATTTATTAGACAACAATATTGTTATTGCCAGTGTTCTTAGAGCAGGTTTACCTTTGCACCACGGAATGCTCTCTGTTTTTGATAAATCTCAAAATGCCTTTATTGCTGCATACAGAAAATATGGTAAAGACAATAAATTCAAAATACAAATAGAGTATACAAGCAGCCCAAGCTTACAGGGCAAAGTGCTTCTTTTAGCTGATACTATGCTAGCTACCGGCTCCTCATTAGTACTTGCATACAATAAGCTTTGTGAAAATGAAACACCTCTACATACACATTTAGTTTGCCCTATTGCTAGTAGAGAGGGTGTAGAGTACTTATCCAAACATCTCCCTCATAAAAAAGTAACGTTATGGGTTGGGGCAATAGATGAAGAACTCACAATCAAGTCATATATAGTTCCAGGTTTGGGCGATGCAGGCGATCTTGCCTACGGGAGCAAGTTGTAGTAACCACAAAAACTATCTTTTCTCGAATACTTTTTCTCCATTTACAAAGGTCATCATTACATTAATTCCTGGTATTTCATTTGCAGGAGCTCTCATAATATCTTTATCCAGAACAACAAAATCGGCGTATTTACCTGCCTCTAAACTACCTTTGAGTTTCTCTTCGAAAGAGGCCTTTGCTGCCCAAATAGTCATAGATTTTAATGCCTCTTCTTTAGTTAAAGCATTTTCCATCTGAAAACCTTCTGGAGGGACAAAATCTAAATTTTGCCTATAGACTGCAGAGTGAAAAGTATAGATTGGATTAACCTCTTCTACAGGAAAATCTGTACCCGACGGTATCCATCCAAGCTGATCCAAAAGCTCCTTATATATGTATGCATTTTTCAATCTGTCACCAATCCTTTCATCGGCCCAAAGCATATCTGATGTAGCATGAGTTGGCTGAATAGAAGGTACTATCGAATATTTTCCAAACAGGTGAACATCTTCTGGTGCAATTATTTGTGCATGTTCTATTCTCCAACGTCTATCGTTGCCTGGTTCTAAAAATTTGGCATAAGTGTTTAAAGCTTGTCTATTAGCAGCATCTCCTATACAATGCATGGCTACTTGAAAATCGTGGTCGTATGCCCATTTACACAACCTCTCAAACTCTCCTTGAGAAATAACCGAAATGCCTTTAGTAGAATTCATATCGGAGTAGGGCTCTAACATTAAAGCACCTCTAGAACCAAGTGCCCCATCGGCAAATAGTTTAATCGTAGATATTCTTATACGATTATTAATATAGGGAGAGGTGTATTTTACAAGATTATCTTCACTTGGAGTAAGCACTAAATTTGTTCTTATCTTTAATTTTCCTTCACTATTAAGTCTGTCCATTACGTCAACCAAAGAAGACGAGCCCCCAGCATTTGTTATAGATGTAAGACCATTTCTAAAACACTCGTCTTGTGCTATAATAATCATATCGGCCAATTCTTGAGTGGTTGGCTCAGGTAAAACAGATTCAAACCTACTGGCACTATTTTCAAGAAAAACACCTTTGAATTTACCATTTTCCATAATAGCTTCGTCTGCTGGAATTGATGGATCTCCAGGAGTAATACCAAGCAATCTAATTGCCACATCGTTTACAATAACTGCATGGAAATCTACACGAAACAATACCACTGGGATATCTGGAAAAAGTTCGTTTAATTTAGTATTACTAGGAAATTCATCGCTACCCCATAAAGTTTGATCCCAACCATCTCCTGCAAGATAAGAGGGGTTAGATTCATCGAATCTCTCTTTTAATCTATCTAAAATCTCTTCAAAAGAAGAAGCTGCTCTAAGATCTACTCGCGAAAGGCCAACTCCAAGCATAGAAATGTGGCAGTGGGCATCATTAAAACCAGGGTATAAAGGAGCTCCTTTAAGATCTAACACTTCGCTAGATTTATAGTTGTCTAATATGTAATTATCATTACCAACATCCAATATTTTCCCTCCCTTTACTGCAATTGCAGAGCAGATAGAGAATTCATTATCTACAGTATAACCTGTAGCATTTATAATTATAAAATCAGCTTTATGTTTCATAACACAACTAGTTAAAAAGGACAAGAACAGTAGTCCATAAATAATTTTTTTCATAATAAGATTATCTTATAATTTATATTAACCTCTCCTTGTGAAGTTACAACTCCTTTCTTAATCGAGCAATAGGAACGTTTAACTGCTCTCTGTATTTTGCAACAGTCCTCCTTGCAACTCTATATCCCTTCTCGTTCAAAACAGAAACTAATTGCTCATCGGTAAGAGGCTTTTTTTTGTCCTCTAAATCTACAGTCTCTACCAAAATATTTTTTATTTCTCTAGTAGATACCTCCTCCCCCGAATCGGTCATTAACCCTTCTGAAAAGAAATATTTTAAAGGGTAAATTCCAAAATGAGTTTGAATATATTTACAGTTTACAACTCTAGAGATAGTAGAGATATCTAAATTTGTTATCTCTGCTATATTCTTTAAAACCATAGGCCTAAGCTTAGTCTCATCACCTTCTAGAAAAAACTCACTCTGAAAATCCAAAATAGCATTCATTGTATTGTTAAGTGTGTTATGCCGCTGTCTTATAGCCTCAACAAACCATTTTGCCGAATCTAACTTCTGCTTTACAAAGGTAGCAGCCTCCTTACCCGCTCTATCACTGCTAGCCGACTTCATTAACATATCGGCATATCTCCTGTTTACTCTTAATTCTGGAACAGAAAATCTTGGCATTGTCATAACCAATTCACCATCTTTATAGTCCAACACAAAATCGGGCACAACTTGCTGGGCCTGCTCTGAATAAGAGTCATCTACCTGACCACCTGGTCTAGGGTTCAAACGAACGATTTCTTCAATAGCATCTCTTAATTGATCTTCTGTCAAAGAGAGTCGCGACATTATTTTTTGATAATGTTTCTTTGTAAATTCGGGAAAATAATTCTCTAAAATCAACTCCGCTAACTCTACCGATGGAGAGCTTTCTTTCAATTTAATTTGTATTAAAAGACACTCTCTAAGATCTCTTGCACCTATGCCAATTGGTTCAAATTCTTGAATTTTTTTAAGAATAGCTTCTAGATCTTTTGGATTTGTTTCAATCCCCTGCCTAAAGGCAATATCATCTGCCAAAGACTCTAAATCTCTACGCAAGTAACCATCGTCGTCTAAACTGCCTATAATAAAACCAGCAATAGATTTTGAACGGCTATCCATTTGGCTATACCCTAATTGAGTCTCTAAACTTTGATAGAAACTCTCCTTTACAGAAAAAACATTATATTGCGGTCTTAGATCTTTCCCTTGATTATTTACATATAATTTATAAGAAGGGATCTGATCTTCTGAACTATAATCACTTAATGAAACATTCCCTGTAGAAGTATCTTCGGTGTCATCTTCGTCGTTAACCTCGTCGAGCACTGGATTTTCTTCTAGCTCTTTTTTAATCCTTTGCTCCAATTCCATGGTAGGGAGCTCCAATAACTTGATAGTTTGTATCTGAAGAGGAGATAGCTTTTGTTGTAATTTTTGTTGTAATCCCTGTTTTAACATATATCGTGGAGCATTTATGCAAAGATATGATTTTTATTTAACTTCGCACTTGCCAACTAGCTTTAAAACATAGTGAATTTAAGTTAATATGAAAATAGATGTAGCAGATGTTATAAAAAGCAAGAACCCTGATTTACTGAGAATTATACCTAATTTTTTAATAAATTGGGTCAAGAAACTTATTCATCAAGATGAGCTAAATGAGCTACTTTTAGAGTCTGGTCACCTTAAAGGCACGCAGTTTGCAACAGCCTCACTTAATAAGTTTAATATTACTTATAATATTCATGGTTTAGAGAGATTAAATAAAGATAAACGTTACATTATAGTATCTAACCACCCTCTTGGTGGGTTAGATGGTATTATAATGATTGAGTTGTTTGGGAAAATTTTCAAAGAAATTAAGTTTGTGGTTAACGATTTGCTCTATCACATAGAACCTCTGCAGCCTGTTTTTATCCCTATCAATAAATATGGAAGGCAGAGTTCTGAAACAGCCCAAATGATTAAAGAGAGCTATGAGTCTAATGCCCAAATTTTATATTTCCCTGCAGGTCTTTGCTCTAGACTTACAAATGGAAAGATAGAAGATTTAGAGTGGAAACGAAGTTATATCAACCAAGCAATTAAGTACAAAAGAGATATATTGCCTGTCTATTTCGAAGGGCGTAACACAGGGCTATTTTATAGAGTAGCCAATCTTCGTAAAAAAATGGGCATGAAATTTAACTATGAGACAATCCTTTTGCCTCGTGAGATGTTTAAGAAGAGAGGCACTCAATTTAATGTTTATATAGGGCAACCTGTCACATACGAACAACTCTCTACAGAAGGGACTGTTTCAAATTGGAACAGTACAATAAGAAAGCAAGTCTATTCAATTAAAAAACAACTATGGAACCAGTAATTAAACCAGTAGATAGAAAACTAATTATTGAAGAGCTGCACAGCGATAAATTTATTCGTAACACTAGAAGAGGTGACAATAAAATTTATGAAATCACAGCGCACGACTCTCCTCATGCAATGCGTGAAGTTGCACGGCTAAGAGAGATCTCTTTTCGTCTTGCTGGTGGGGGTACAGGTAAAGCTCTTGATATGGATCAATTTGACACCGACTCACAAAATGCCTATAAACAACTTATAGTTTGGGACCCTAAAGACCAAGAGATTCTAGGGGGATACAGGTACATTCAATGTGCTGGTCTAGAAATGAAACATCTGGCAACAAGCGAATTGTTTACATTCTCCGATCAATTTAAAAAAGAGTACCTACCTTTCACTATAGAACTAGGACGCTCTTTTATACAACCCAACTATCAAAGTACAAATATAAGACGTAAAGGGCTCTACGCTTTAGATAATTTATGGGATGGCCTTGGTGCTTTAATGTTAAAATACCCACATATTAAATATTTCTTTGGAAAAGTAACTATGTACTCTTCGTACAATCTTAGAGCCAGAAATACTCTACTCAATTTTCTAAATAAATATTTTAACGATAAAGACAATTTAGTGGTCCCAATATCTCCATTAAAATATGACTCTTCCAATCCTTACTTTGCCCAACTCTTTGAGCATGAAGATTACAAAGAATCTTATAAACACCTATCCAAAGAGATCAGGATGTTAGGAGAGAATATCCCTCCTCTTATTAACTCTTATATGAATCTCTCGCCTACAATGAGGGTTTTTGGAACCGCTATAAACAAAGATTTTGGAGGTGTAGAAGAGACAGGTATAATGATAAGTATCTCAGAAATATACCCCGAAAAAATAGAACGATACATTACACCACTTAGAAGGCTTGCAATAAAATTTCAACCAAAATGGTGGCGTAATAAAAATTAAAATAGAGAGAACTAACCCCTAACCTGTTGGAGTTACATAGTAGGGAAGTTGATATTTTCTTTAACAATAAATGCCGAGGGGTACTCTTTCTCGAGTTTCTTCAACATTTTAACAGCATCAGACTTAGTGCGTAAATCGCCCACAGTTACTTTAAAGTATGGATTATCGTAAGTCCTATAAGCTCCTATACCTGGGTGCTCTTGAGAAAATGACTTAACCAACTCCTCAGATCTAGCTCTAGCTTGCTGGTTGTTGTTAAAAAAGATTCTTATTCTATAACCTGGAATTAACCGACTAGATGCATTTGAGATATAATCATTCAGTTTTTGCCTAATGTAAAATTTTTGATCTATCTCTACTTGTGAACCAAAATAGTCTGGTTCACTAATTAATTCGATAATATCTCTATTCAAATAAGCAGAATCTAGTATGACTACTTTGGGCAAAAGAGTATCTCCACTAGGGACATTGCTAAAAGCATAGTCACTATTTTGTGAACTTAACTTAATTGTAAAAATCAATAAAAGCAGTAAAGAAATATACTTAAAGGGTGTTTTCATTTTACTAATTTACATATTGTTAAAAAATTACAGTCTTTTTGATAAGTTTTCTAATGGTATATTTTTTATTTTAATAACCCTTTTTCTCCCTGGTAAAGGTTTAATAACAGCCCTGGCATCTACTCTAAAATCAGAAAATTTCCATTGCGACAAATTTAAACCCATAGAGAGTAGAGAGATGGGGTCCAAAAGATCTAATTTAAACACCAATGTATTTACACTAACTCTATTGGCAGCCACTGTATCACAATGTTGCAACGAAACCAATGCGAAATTAACCTCTCCACGTTTTAGAACACCATCGGCATTACACAGTAACAACTCTTTATTTGTAGGGTTATGTATAATAAACTCCACTTCTACATGGGCCGAACTAGTGTTTATCAATCTAAAGCTCTTTACATTAAGCTCTTTAATTTCTACTTGACCTAGCTTGCTACAACTGGTAAAAAGGAGAGAGATAAAAAGCAGTGAAACCAATAGTCTGTTCATCATTTTTATTTTGAATTACTACAAAGGTATAAAAAAGCATATATTTGTAGAATAATATTTATTTAGGTAATGATAAACAAATTTTATTCCGTAAAGCCTATCTTAGACTCAAATCTTAAACAAGTATATATAGAAACTTACGGTTGTCAAATGAATGTGAGTGACAGTGAGGTAGTTCTCTCGGTCCTTCAAAGTAACAACTACTCTTTATGCAGCAATTTAGAAGATGCCTCTATTGTATTTATAAACACTTGCTCTATAAGGGATAATGCCGAACAAAAAATTTGGTCTCGCTTAGATTACTTTCGCTCTTTAAAGAAAAAAAATAAAAACCTTAAAGTTGGAGTTCTCGGATGCATGGCCGAACGATTAAAAGAAAAACTTCTAGAAGACGGGGTTGTAGATATCGTAGCTGGCCCCGACTCCTATCGAGATCTTCCTCTGCTTTTAACTGGCATTGCCAATGGAGAGAAACAGATAAATACGATCCTTTCAGAAGAGGAGACATACGCCGATATCTCTCCAGTAAGAATGGATAAAAATGGAGTCTCGGCTTTTATCTCAATTATGAGAGGATGTAATAATTACTGTTCATACTGTGTTGTGCCGTATGTTAGAGGTAGAGAACGGAGCCGTAACCCTCAAAGTATTATTAACGAAGCAAAGCAACTTTTGCAAAACGGATACAGAGAGGTAACTCTTCTTGGCCAAAATGTTAACTCATACCATTGGGAGAATAATTCCAATCTATTGCCCAACCAACTTTCTCAATTAAAATCTAACAAGTTATCTCAAGCAACAGCTACACAACCATCTAAACCAGCAATAGAGCAACCAGTTACGTTTGCTCAACTTCTAGTAATGGTGGCTCAAATA
>JBAYBU010000057.1:0-7471 GCA_041669105.1 Bacteroidales bacterium
AAACAAAATAATCCATGCAAAGTAAAGGCGCCATAAGATTAGTGGCAATTTTGATCGCGTTAGCCTGTATCTATCAATTATCATTTACCTGGGCTACAAAACATCAGGAGAGTAAAGCAAAAGCATATGCCGATAGAGCTGTAGAGCTTGAGCGAAATTCACCTGCGTTCAGTTTAATATCAGATCTGGACAAAGCTTTTTATCTCGATTCATTAGAGAGAGTAAAAGAGAGATTTTATATCGACTCAATTACTGCCGAGAAGGTATTCCTCGGCTTTACTTATAAAGAGATAAAAGAAAAAGAGATTAACTTAGGCCTCGACCTCAAAGGAGGCATGAACGTTATGCTGGAAGTAAGTGTTCCAGAACTGGTGATTTCATTGTCTGATAATAGTGAAAATGCTCTTTTTTTAGAGTCAATTGAGGTTGCTAAAAGCAATTTGTCACCTTCTAGAACAGACTTTATAGATCTTTTTGGAGAGGCATGGGAGCAAGTAGCTCCAGGCCAAAGAATGTCTCAGATCTTTGGAACTTACGAGATGAGAGAGAGGATTAAGCCAGAGACTACTAACGCAAATGTTCTTAAAGTTATTCGTGAAGAGTCCGAAAGTGCAATTTCTAACTCTTTTAATGTTCTTCGTAATAGAATACGTCGTTTTGGAGTAACTCAGCCTAACATTCAAAAAATAGGAGGAACGGGAAGAATTCTTGTAGAACTTCCAGGAGTTAAAGAGCCCGCACGTGTGCGTAAACTTTTGCAAGGAACCGCTTCTTTGGAATTTTGGGAAACCTATGAAAATTCAGAGATATATCCATATTTGGTAGAAGTTAATGTAGCTGTGAGAGAGATGTTGGATGCACTTAAAGATGATGCAGTAGAGAGAGATTCTACTGCTGCAAAAGCTGTTGTTCAAGGCGAAGTTGCCGATTCTGTTATTACAGAGGGGCAATCGCTGCTCAGTGAGATTCAACAAGAAGACTCCCTTTCTGGTGCCGATGCTCAACTGCTCGAGCAAAATCCTCTTTTCTTTGCATTGAATCCAAACGTTGCACAAGGGCAATTTATGCCAGGTCCAGTTGTAGGGAGGGCTCACTATCGTGACACTGCTAAAATTGGTGCATGGCTAAGATCAAATCAGGTAGTAGCAATTTTACCTGCCGATCTTAAACTTATGTGGGGTGTTAAACCGATTGACCCTGCAGGAGTGATTTATGAACTTATGGCTATAAAATCTGCAACTAGAGATGGTAAAGCCCGTCTAGATGGTGGTGCCATTACCGATGCTTCAAAATCTTTTGGGGCTACTACTGGACAGCCAGAAGTTGATATGGCCATGAATGCCGAGGGCTCAAGGATTTGGGCAAACATGACAGCCAATAATGTTGGTAAATCTATTGCGATTGTTTTAGATGGCATGGTCTATTCGGCCCCTAGAGTTAATTCAGAAATTACAGGAGGCCGTTCTCAAATTTCGGGACAGTTTACAGTATCAGAGGCAGATGACTTAGCAAACGTTCTTAAATCGGGTAAACTACCTGCTCCTGCAAGAATTATTCAAGAGGCAGTTGTTGGCCCAAGTCTTGGTAGCGAGTCTATCAACGCTGGTTTGATCTCATTTGCCATAGCATTCCTTATGGTTTTGGCATATATGCTGCTATTCTATAATGGAGCAGGTATGGTGGCCAATGTGGCACTTCTTACAAACGTGTTATTCCTTTTGGGCGCACTAGTCTCTTTTGGTGCAGTTCTTACATTGCCAGGAATAGCAGGTATTGTGCTTACATTGGGTATGGCAGTAGATGCCAACGTTATTATATATGAGCGTATTAAAGAGGAGTTGCGGGCAGGTAAAGCTTTGCGACTTGCTGTCTCAGATGGATATAAAAATGCATATTCTGCAATTATAGACGGTAACCTCACCACTATAATAACAGGTATTGTACTTGCTATTTTTGGTTCGGGCCCTGTTCAGGGATTTGCTACCACATTGGTGATAGGTATTATTACATCTTTAATTACTTCAATCTTTATAACAAGATTGCTGTTTGATTGGAGGCTCAGCAAGAATAAGAATATTACATTTGATAATAAGATTGTTCGTAACTTCCTTCAAAACACAAAAATAGATTTTATAGCAATCCGTAAATATGCTTACATATTCTCCATTGCGATAATTGTGATTTCGCTTGGATTTATTTTTGGAAAAGGATTTACTTACGGTGTAGACTTTACCGGAGGCCGTACTTATGTTATCCGTTTTGACCAAGAGGTTACTGTAGCAGATGTAAGAACAGTTCTTTTAGACGAGTTCGACGAATCTATAGAAGTTAAACAATTTGGAGGTGGCAGTCAAATGAAAGTTACTACCAAATATATGATAGAGGACAACTCCGAAGAGACAGATGGTTTGGTAGATGGTAAAATCTATAATGCCTTAAAAGGGATGTTCTCGTATGAGATGTCTTTAGAAGACTTTACAGCCACAACAGATAATCCTAATGGTATTGTAAGTTCAGAAAAAGTTGGACCTACCATTGCCGAGGATATCAAGAGAGATGCTCTTATTGCTGTAGTAATTGCTCTTATTGCCATCTTTGCATATATTGCTGCTCGCTTCCGTAATTGGACATGGGGGACTGGTGGTTTAGTTGCGTTGATGCATGATGCACTTTTAACAATGGGTTTCTTTGCAATATTTAGCGGGATATTGCCATTCAGTTTAGATGTAGACCAAACTTTTATAGCTGCAATTCTTACTATTATTGGCTATTCAATAAATGACACTGTGGTTATATTTGACCGTATTCGTGAGTATAGGGTTATTCATCCTAAACGTGACCTTAAAGAGAATATCAATGATGCTCTCAACAGCACACTTTCTAGAACCTTTAATACCAGCTTAACCACTTTGGTTGTACTGCTTTCTATTGCAATATTTGGTGGAGAGGTTATTAGAGGATTTGCTGTTGCCTTGAGTATAGGTATTTTAGTAGGTACATACTCTTCTATGTTTATCGCCTCTCCTGTTGTTTATGATTTATATAACAAGAATAATGCAAAAAAAGAGCTTGTAAAAAAGCCGAGTGCAAAAAAAAGATAGAAATAAACTCTCTCAAAGCTTTTAAAAGCTTTGAGAGAGTTTATAGCTTGTAGTAATATTAAAATGTAATAATATGGAACTTCCATTCGCGGAATCGTACAAAATTAAAATGGTGGAGACTATTCGTAAGAGTACTCGCCAAGAGAGAGTAACTTGGATTAAAGATGCTCACTATAATTTATTTAACCTTAAAAGCGATCATGTTTTTATTGACTTGCTTACCGATTCGGGAACAGGTGCTATGAGCGATAAACAGTGGGCTGCCACAATGGAGGGAGATGAAAGCTATGCAGGGTCTAGATCTTATTATAACCTTAAAGAGAGTATAAAAGAGATTACAGGATTCGATTATTTTTTACCTACTCACCAAGGCAGAGCTGCCGAGAATGTTCTTTTCTCTGCAATTATTAAAGCCGATGATATTTTACCAGGGAATTCACATTTTGATACTACTAAAGGGCATATAGAATTTCGTAAAGCACATGCTGTAGATTGTACTGTAGCAATTGCCAAAGACACTACTGCCGAGGTTCCGTTTAAAGGCAATATGGACCTTCAAATGTTAGAAGATGTTCTTAAAAAGTACCCAAAAGAGAAGATCCCTTGTATTGTTTTAACTGTTACAAATAATACAGCAGGTGGGCAGCCAGTTTCTATGGAAAACATAAAAGGAGTTGCAGCACTTGCAAAAAAGTATGATATTAAACTTTTGTTTGATTCTGCACGCTTTGCAGAGAATGCCTATTTTATTAAAACTCGCGAAGAGGGTTATGCAGATAAGAGTATTGTAGAGATTACTCGCGAAATGTTTAGCTATGCAAATTTTATGACAATGTCTTCTAAAAAGGATGCAATCGTAAATATGGGCGGCTTTGTTGCATTTAAAGACGAAGAAGATTGGCAAAAATGTCAGATGTACACTATTATGTTTGAAGGCTATATTACTTATGGTGGAATGTCTGGTAGAGATATGAATGCTCTTGCTCAAGGGTTGAGAGAAGGCACGGAGTTCAACTACTTACAGACTCGTATAGACCAAGTAGCATACTTAGGTAAAAAACTAGATGAGTATAGAATCCCTTATCAGAGACCTGCAGGTGGTCATGCAATTTTTGTAGATGCCAAGAAGATTCTTACCAATGTACCAAAAGAGGAATTTATCGCTCAAACATTAGCAATTGAACTCTATTTAGAGGGCGGTGTAAGAGGGGTAGAGATTGGAGCCTTGTTGGCCGATAGAGATCCCGAGACAAGAGAAAATCGCTATCCTGCATTAGAGCTTCTAAGACTAGCTATACCTAGGAGAGTTTACACAAATAATCATATTGATGTTATAGCGGCAGCGCTTAAAAATGTATATGATAGAAGAGCATCTATTACTAGTGGATATGTAGTTACTAAAGAGCTCCCTATAATGAGGCATTTCACGATTCAATTAAAACCAGCTAAATAATCTAGTGTCCTTAATAGATGTTAGATTTTATTTGTCTATGAGCAAGTTGTGAGCAACTAATGTGCATACAACTTGCTTTTTGTTCGGTGCAAACTAAGAGCTTTTTCCTTTATAGCCAGATTTTCCTTTTCCTTTTCCTTTTGATTGAGTTTTATTTTCCGATCTTTTTGCCCATGGTCTTTTAGATTTCTCGGTTGAATCTTTAGATTGATTCTTAGTAGGCGTCTTTTTATTAGAACTTTTGTCCCAAATAAGTGAAAAATCTAACTGCTTTTGCTCTAGATTTGCCTTTACTACCTTTACTCTAACAGGAGATCCAAAAGTAAATTTTTGACCAGAAGATTTCCCAGTTAGAGAGAGAGTCTCCTCGTCAAATATAAAATAATCTTCTTTGATCTCTCTTAGAGCAACTAAGCCTTCTACTTTAGTCTCTTCTAGCTCTACAAACATTCCCCAATCTGTAATTCCTGAGACATTACCATTATACTCGTTGCCAATCTTATCTTTCATGAACTCTACCATTTTGTATTTAATACTAGATCTTTCGGCTTCGGTAGCAAGTTGTTCTTTTTCGCTGGAGTGTTTGCACTTCTCTTCGGTGCTCTTTTTATCTAAAGATTTTCCTTTATCTAAGTAATGAGACAGCATTCTGTGTACCATCATATCGGGGTAACGCCTTATAGGAGAGGTAAAGTGAGTGTAGTAGTCAAAAGCAAGCCCGTAGTGGCCAAAGTTATCTGTAGAGTAACGAGCTCGTGCCATAGAGCGGAGGGCCATTATTTCAATTGAGCCCTCTTCTGGCTTACCCTTGGCAGAAGCCAGCAAGGAGTTTATTTCGCTAGAGAGTTCACGTGGGTTTTTTGTGGGCTTCATTGTATATCCCAAATGGCTAATAAAGGTGCGAAACACCTCTATTTTGTCTAAGTTGGGTTCTTCATGAATTCTATAGACAAAAGTTTTGGGTTTTTTACCCTCTTTTTTTGCACCTATAATATATGCTACTTCTCTGTTTGCAAGCAACATAAATTCTTCTATAAGCCAGTTTGCCTCATTACTTGATCTTTGAACAATATCTAGTGGCTTGCCATCTTTATCTACAATAACCTTCATCTCTGGCCTCTCAAAACTTATAGCTCCTTTACGGAACCTCTCTTCGCGTATTATAGTTGCCAAGTTGTGAAGCTTGAGCATTTCGTTCTTTAAAGGTCCTTTTTGGGTTTCGATTATCTCTTGAGCTTCTTCATAGTTAAAGCGATAGTCTGATTTTATTATTGTCTTACCAAACCATCTGCTTTGTACTCGCCCCTTTTCATCTATCTCGAACACTGCAGAGAAACAGAGCTTCTCTTCTTGCGGCCTTAAAGAGCAAAGTCTATTAGATAATTTTTCGGGTAACATAGGGACTGTGCGGTCTACAAGATATACCGATGTGGCTCTCTCGAGCGCTTCTTTATCTAAGATAGAACCTGGTTGCACGTAATGTGTAACATCTGCGATGTGAATTCCTATTTCCCATAGCCCGGGAGTTAGCTCTTTTACAGAGAGGGCATCGTCAAAATCTTTAGCATCGGCAGGGTCTATGGTAAAGGTTGTTGTGCTACGAAAATCTCGGCGTGCTTTAATATCGGCAGTAGAAATTTTTTCTGGGATTTTTGATGCAGCATCCTCTACTCTCGAGTCAAATTTATATGGAAGCCCAAACTCTGTGAGGATAGCGTGCATCTCTGTGTCGTTATCACCTGGTTTCCCAAGAATATCTATAATACGCCCTATAGGCTCTTCGGAACGGCGTGGCCACTCTTCTACTTTGGCAGCTACTTTTAAACCGTTAAATTTTGGCAGTGTATCTTGATATGGGATTATAATATCGTAGGGCATATTTTTTCCCTCTGTAATTACCCAAGCCTGTTGCCCAGTAACTTGTAGTATCCCTATAAATGGTTTGTCTGTTCTTTTTAAAATTTCTAGTACCTCTCCCTCTTTTCTTTCTCCTCCATTTTTGCCAAAGACGGCAACCCTAACTGTATCGCCATGGAGAGCGCCCCTTAGTTTACGGGCAGGTATAAAAAGATCTTCTGCTTCATCTAATATAGATATAAATGCATAGCCTTCCCTTGTCATCATTACCTTACCACTCATCTCTTTAGTGCTTGACTTTCCCCTGTGCTTGTTTTTATAGCTATGCTGATGTTTGTTATAATCTTTTGTGTTTTTGTCACGATGTTTCGATTTAGTCATATTTTAAGTATTTTTGCAGAAGAGAATAATATTAGACAAATGTAAGATAAATTATGGATAAGAAAGTACTTTTAATAATTTTGGATGGTTGGGGAGAAGGTCCTAAAAATGAATCAAATGCGATATTTGTTCAAGGAACACCAAACTTAGACTCAATCCGTTATAAATATCCTAGCTCTCTTCTTAAAGCGTCTGGAGAAGATGTGGGGCTCCCCAAAGGCCAAATGGGAAATTCAGAGGTAGGGCATCTTAATATTGGTGCCGGCCGAATTGTGTACCAAGATTTGGTTAAGATAAACAAAGATTGTAGAAATAAAACTCTTTTTAATAATAAAGAGATAAGAGAGACTTATAACTATGTTAAGGAGAGTGGTAAATCGCTTCATTTTATGGGACTTATGTCTGACGGTGGAGTACATAGCTCTATGGAACATCTTTTTGCTTTTTTAGATTTAGCCAAAGAGAGTGGGATAGATAAAATTTATGTACATGCTTTTATGGATGGGCGTGATACTGATCCTAAAAGTGGAATAGAGTTTATAAAAGAGCTAGAAAACCATTTGACTAAAAGCGGAGGGAAGTTAGCTTCGATTATTGGCCGCTATTATGCAATGGATCGCGATAAAAGGTGGGAGAGAGTTAAGGAAGCCTATGATCTTTTGGTTTGTGGGAAAGGAGA
>JBAYBU010000058.1:0-7380 GCA_041669105.1 Bacteroidales bacterium
AGTAGTAAGATCTAGTCGAATTTTAATTGGCGGAGTAGATTTCGCTGCCGAGGAGTACGACCCACAATACCCAGTGAGCCTAAACAAGAGCCCTCAAAAAGCACGCATCCTGCTCATGCTCGCCCTCACCAAAACTAGTAATCCCACCCAAATTCAACACTACTTCCAAGAGTACTAAATTTCATCGCTAGAATTTCATACCTAACGCAGCACATTAACTCAACCACAAACAGAGCATTATTTGAATAGTCCAAAGAGGGAGGAGCCACTGCCAGTCATTGAGGCATAGATGGCGCCTTGTTCATAAAGCAACTCTTTTTGGAGCTGTAATTGTGGATACTTTTTGAAAATATGCGTTTCAAAATCGTTCACAAGCTCTCTTTTCCACTCTTGGGGAGGTAGTTGTAGAATCTCTTTAAGCTGCTTTGCTAGCTCTTTTGATTGAGAAGCACCCTGATGGGCTTGTGCCAAGGGTTTAGGTAAAACAATGCCTGCATAGGCATCGGCGGTAGAGATAAATATGCCAGGCGAAACTATTTTAATTTTGAAATCATTTAGCATGTCCAATGGATATCTTTCTAAAATGTCACCTTTACCTGTGACAATAACAGGAGAGTATGCATTAGAGGAGTCTTCATGAGCCAGAATAAAATATGGACAATCACTGCCAAGAAGGGAAGCATAATGGTGTAAAGCAATTGTGTCTAACCCTAGTTTATATAACCTATTGAGCAAAATTAGGGTGCAAGCACCGTTAGAGGAGCCTCCGCCCAACCCAGCACCAGTAGGAATCTTTTTATAAAGGTGAATTTCTGCTCCTGGTATGTCAAAATCTTTAGCCAACAATTTAAATGCCTTTTCACAAATATTTGTGCCGGGCTCACAATCTAGCGTTGCTCCATAAAGTGAAAAGGAGAGCTTGTCGCTCTCCACTATTTCAAGAATATCTGTACATTCTGGAGTAGAAACAAAAAGACTCTCAAGATTATGAAATCCATCATCTCGCTTTTCAATAATCCTGAGTCCTAAATTTATTTTCGCTTTTGGATATATTATCATCTATATGACTTTTATCTATCATTGCCATTTGATATTTGACAACACCTAATAGCTTGCAAAATTTAATGGATGTTAGATATACATTGCCTTTCTATAATTACTGCCTATGCCTATGCGCATTTAGAGTTTCCGCATGCCATACATGTAAGACATCCCTCTTGATAAAGCAAATTATCTGAATTGCATTTTTCACAAAGTCTACCCGAAATATCTTTTGTACCATCGGGAATATAACGCTTAAGAGCTCTTTCAACTCCGTTCTTCCAGGTATTAATAGCTTCACTATCTAACTGTAAGCCACTCACAAGGTTTACAACATCTACTATTGGCATTTTATTCCTTAATACACCAGAAATAAGCTTTGCATAGTTCCAGTACTCTTTATTAAACATATGAGAGATACCCCCAACAATATTCCTATAACCATATTTGTCAATATAATGAAAGTCGTAACGAGTTTTACCCGTTTTGTCTTTCTCCTTTACAATATAACCCATAGTAACAGATTTAGGGATAGTTCTAATCTCCTCTTCAATTAAACCAGTAAATATTTCATACGGGTTTCCTTTAAGCAAACCTACTAGTGCAATCCACTGCTCTGGCCCATTCTTGAAACGAATAACCTCGGCATCCAAAGATTTAGGTCTCACTTTTTTACGAAGCGTCGCCTCTTTACTATTATTCTCTTTAGCCGAAATAAGAACTCCAGATCTTGAACCATCACGATAAACTGTTATACCTTTACAACCATACTCCCACGCAGTTTTATAAACATCGGCAACAAGCTCTTCGCTAGCACTATTTGGTAAATTCACTGTGACACTTATTGAGTGATCTACCCATTTTTGCATTTTACCCTGCATTTTAACCTTTGCAGTCCAATCGATATCATTTGAAGTAGCTTTGTAGTAAGGCGATTTAGCAACTAAATCTTCAATCTCGGTAACAGTCATTGCCCTAACGCTCTCTTTGGGATATCCGTTTTTCTCACACCAAGTGACAAAATTATGATGAAATACATAGTACTCTTCCCATGCGTCGCCCACTTCATCTCTAAAAGAGACAGTGACGTTTTTATCGTTGGGATTTACCTTCCTTCTTCTCTTATAAAATGGCAAAAATACAGGCTCGATACCTGATGTGGTTTGAGTCATAATAGAAGTTGTTCCTGTAGGAGCAATTGTGAGCATAGAGATATTCCGGCGACCATGTTTTGCAATTTTTTCAATCAACTCCTTGTCTTCTCCCTTAATTCTTTGGAGCATAGGGTTATTCTCCTCTCTTTTTGCTTCAAATATTGGGAAAGGACCTCTCTCTATAGCCATCTCATAAGAAGAGCGATATGCCTCAACTGCCAATGTCTTTTGAATATTTACAGCAAAATCGGTTGCTTGATCAGTCCCGTAACGTAATCCCAGAGAAGCAAGCATGTCTCCCTCGGCAGTTATGCCTAAGCCAGTTCTTCTTCCTCCAAGAGTTTTGTCTTTAATCTTGCGCCAAAGAGTGAGCTCGGCAAGTTTTACCTCTTCTTCTTCTGGATCCTTTTTAATTTTTTCAATAATAGCTTCTATCTTTTCCATCTCTAGATCAATAAGATCGTCGTTAAGCCTCATTGCCTTTTTAACGTGATCTTTAAAAAGCTCTATATTAAATTTAGCTTTAGGAGTATAAGGGTTTTCTACATATGAAAAGAGATTTATAGCCACAAGACGGCATGAGTCATAAGGGCAGAGAGGAATCTCTCCACATGGATTGGTACTTACTGTTTTGTAGCCAAGATCGGCATAACAATCGGGGATAGATTCGTTAATAACAGTGTCCCAAAAGAGAACTCCTGGTTCGGCCGACCGCCACGCATTGTGAATAATTTTTTTCCATAGTGCCGTTGCATCTATTTCGGTAACATAAGATGGATTATCTGATTCTACTGGGAATTGCTGTTTATAGGGCTTGTTCTCTAAAGCACACCGCATAAACTCATCGTCTAATTTTACAGAGACATTTGCCCCTGTAACTTTACCTTGCTCTAATTTAGCATCTATAAATTTCTCGGAATCAGGGTGTTTTATAGAGATTGTTAACATAAGAGCTCCACGGCGGCCATCTTGAGCCACCTCTCTTGTTGAGTTTGAGTAACGCTCCATAAAAGGGACAACACCTGTAGAGGTAAGAGCGCTGTTTAAAACGGGACTTCCTGCAGGTCTAATATGTGATAAATCGTGCCCTACTCCACCTCTTCTTTTCATAAGTTGCACCTGCTCTTCGTCTATTTTCATAATTCCTCCGTAGGAATCGGCAGGTACCCTATGCCCTATTACAAAACAGTTAGACAAAGATGCAATTTGATGGTTATTTCCTATACCAGTCATTGGACCACCCTGTGGAATTATATATTTAAACTCTTTTAACAAATCAAATATTTCATCTTCGAGCATCGGGTTTGAATAATTAGCCTCTATCCTAGCAAACTCTTTTGCGAGTCTCTTATGCATGTGATCTGGAGATGCTTCGTAAAGATTGCCATAGGAATCCTTCATTGCATACTTATTAATCCATACAGATGCTGCCAATTCATCTCCTTTAAAGTATTGAAGGCTTAGAGCCATTGCCTCTTCGTAGGTGTAGTTTTTCATGTAAAGTAAAATTTATGTGGAAAGAAAAAGCCGATAGAATAGACCATCGACTTTGACAAATTTAAATTAAATAGATCTGTTTTTTAAGGTAATTTTATATAGTTATTAACAAAATCATTAACAACCAAAAAGCTTTGATGTCATCTAAAAGACAGTTAATCAGCTCTTAACCATGTCTGATTCCTGCCAATTATACCCATTTTATCTAAAGAGCCCCGCAATTTTAAGTTACCACTTTTTTTATCGTAAGATACTGTACAGTTGTAAATTTTTCCGTTGGCAGGGTCCAAAATAGTACCTCCTGTTAGCTTTGAACCATTTTCACGAAGAGAGCGAATTATTTTAAGACCTTTAATTGGTTTATTTTTTTCGGCCCCAGTACAATTAACGCAAAGCCTCTCGGGATCTCCGGTTAAC
Organism: Bacteroidales bacterium; assembly: GCA_041669105.1. Classification (GTDB taxonomy): domain Bacteria; phylum Bacteroidota; class Bacteroidia; order Bacteroidales; family UBA932; genus Bact-08. Next base: position 4,110 of record JBAYBU010000058.1, read on the forward strand.
AACATCTCTATAGTTCCTTCGTAAATTCCATTAGAGTTTTTAGTTATGAGCACCATAGATTTTCTATTTCCCTCTTCGTCTATTGAGTACCATTTACCTAACATTTTAGAGGGCTGAGCGAATATTGTTGCAGGCAACAAAACTAATGCAGCAAGCAAAAAAAGAAGATTTTTTTTCATTTCTTAAAAATTTAACAACAATTCATACTACAATTGGTACAATGACTAAACTCACCCCTTAAACGAGACTCAATAAGATCATTAAGCCTTTGACGGAGGCGATCATTGTCAATTTTTTCTAGAACATCGTATACAAAAGCAAGTTGTTGAAGCAACTTTGCTTCATGCTCACCAATACCTCTAGATCTCATATAGAAAAGAGCCTCTTGATCCATGATACCACTAGTTGCTCCATGAGTACATTTTACATCATCGGCATAAATTTCTAACTGTGGCCTAGTATAAACTTTGGCCTTAGGAGAGATAAGAAGATTGTGATTAGATTGGAAAGCCTCGGTTTTTTGAGCATCCCGAGACACTACAATTCTACCTGTAAACATCGCTTTTGAAGTGTCATCTAAAATTCCTTTGAAAAGCTGGTTGCTAGAGCAATTAGGCACTAAGTGATTCATAGTTATATTGGTAACTACAGACTGTTTACCATCTACCAAATAAAGACCGTTTAAATCACAAAAAGAGTGCTCGCCATTTATATTTACTTCAAAATTATTTTCCAAAATGGCTCCATGAAGAATTATAACGTTAATTTGTATATGGGCATCTGCCGCAATATTCAAACGAAAAGTAACTTTATGCTCAGAAGCATTATGCTCATTTTGCATAACAACAATATTTGCTTTGGCACCCTCTTCTACATCAATATTTACAACCTCTTCTGTTTTAAATTTATCTAGAGATAAGGTATGTGTACAAAGTAAAATAGAAGAGTCCGAACCCTTACGAAATAGAAGATCATTTTCAAATGAAATGTCTTGAGTGCTATTAGAATCCCTAAAACTTATTATCTGTAAACTCTCTTTGCAATTACTCTCTTTGGCAGCTTCGTAAGTAAAACCGTTTTGGGATTTTGCAAATACCGACACCCCTCCATCAATCTCTACACCTCCTCTAAGAACACCATTAGTTACAAATGCTTGAACAGTTCCTGGCAAAGGGACTTTGCATTTAAACTCCTCTGGTAATTCTGGAGTATATTTATATTTAGTTTCCATCATAATATTAGCTATTTATAAGCCAGTCATAGCCTCTTTCCTCTACCTCTAAAGCTAGTTCTTTCCCAGCTGATTTAATTATTTTCCCATCGTAAAGCACATGTACCACATCTGGTATAATATAATCGAGTAAACGCTGATAATGTGTTATCACAATAAAAGCGTTATTGGGAGTTTTAAGATTATTTACTCCAGCAGCTACAATTTTCATTGCATCTATATCTAATCCACTATCCGTTTCGTCTAGAATTGCCAAAATAGGATCTAGCATAGCCATTTGGAAAATCTCATTCCTCTTCTTTTCTCCACCAGAAAAACCAACATTTACACCTCTACCAGAGAATGAACTATCCATATCTACTACTGCCATTTTCTCTCTCATCATTTTAAGAAATTCTGCTGCTGTAATTGGGGGCAAATTTTTAAATTTACGCTGTTCGTTAATAGCAGTTTTCATGAAATTTACATTGCTTACGCCGGGAATCTCTACAGGGTATTGAAAACCTAAAAAAACACCTTCACGGGCCCTAGCTTCGGGAGATAGGTCTAAAAGATTCATCCCTTTATAAGTAACCTCGCCAGCTGTAACTTCAAAAGTATCCTTACCCGCAAGTACTGCAGAAAGAGTGCTCTTACCCGACCCATTAGGACCCATAATTGCATGAATCTCACCTGCTTTAACAGAAATACTCACTCCTTTTAAAATTTCTTTATCACCAATCGATGCGTGTAAACCTTTTATCTCTAACATATCTTCTTAAATTAATCCATTAATTATTGTTTTTATAAGCTTTTCTCCAGATGGCAAAGCCAAAGAAAGCTAATACTAAATAGCCGGCACTAACCATTGGCAAAAATACCAAACCAGCCAATATATATAAAGTAACATTAGTAACATTTACAGTAAACCATGCTGCCCAACATTCAAGTTTCTTTTGGGCAGATAAATACTGAGCTGTCAATATAGTTACAGTAACAAAAGCATCTAAAAAGGGTCTTTTGGCCTCACCAAAAAGAGAAGGGAAAAGATCGTCTAAATAAGTTAAAGCTAAACCCCAAGCAGCAGCAAGAACAAAAATCTGAATTACAAAGTAGAGACGTTTTTTATTGCTTAGAAGAGTAACCTTTAGCTGGTTTCTACTATTCTCTTCTCCAATTTTTGGGTGAGTCCATCTGTAGTGCCCAAAGAAATTAATTGCAAAAGAGATTGGTTGCACTAACATGCTAGAGTACAAACCCTTTTGATAAAATAACATAAAAAGCAAGATATTATAAATATATCCTATCCAAAAATTAGCGACTTTTGCGCGTGTTGCAAGAAAGACACAAGTGAGTCCACTTATAACCGAAAGAGTCTCTAAAAGAGAAACCCCATTACCAGCTATGGAAAATAAAATATTATCTGTACTTAAAACTTGGAGTATCATACTATCCTACACTTCCTTCTAAGGTAATTTGTAATAATTTTTGAGCTTCTACTGCAAACTCCATAGGCAATTGATTTAGCACCTCTTTTGCATAACCATTCACTATGAGCCCTACAGCATCTTCTTGACCTATCCCTCTTTGAAGGCAATAAAAAAGTTGATCATCACTAATTTTAGAAGTAGTAGCCTCATGTTCTAATATTGCACTACTGTTTTCATTCTCTATATAAGGAAAAGTATGGGCTCCACATTTATCTCCCAAAAGCAAAGAGTCACACTGAGTATAATTTCTAGCATTATCGGCATTAGGCATTATTTTCACCAACCCCCTATAACTATTTTGACTAACTCCTGCAGAAATCCCTTTACTTACAATTCGGCTTTTTGTGTTTTTACCTATATGTATCATCTTGGTGCCAGTGTCGGCTTGTTGATGATGATTTGTTACAGCAACCGAATAAAATTCGGATATCGAGTTATCTCCTCTTAAAATAGTACTCGGGTATTTCCATGTAATGGCCGATCCTGTCTCTACCTGAGCCCAAAAAAGCCTACTGTTATCGCCTTTACAAATGCCTCTCTTAGTTACAAAATTAAAAATACCACCTTTGCC
>JBAYBU010000059.1:0-7340 GCA_041669105.1 Bacteroidales bacterium
AAGGATACCGGATTACAGGCAGAAAATTATAGAAAATTAATTATAAGTTACTCTAACGATCCTAGAGTTACATTGATTAAATTGGCCGATAGGTTAGAGATAATGCGTAGTTTAGATATTTTCACAAAATCTAAACAACTCAAAAAGGCCACCGAAACACTTTTGCTCTACGCCCCTTTGGCTCATCAACTTGGCCTCTATAATATTAAAAGTGAGATGGAAGATCTCTCTTTTAAATATACCGATCCCGAAAACTATCGGCTTATAAATAATAAACTTAAAACTGGAGAGCAAGAGCGTAAAAGACTTACAGATCTATTTGTAAAACCTATTGAACTAGGGCTAAAAAAAGCCCATATTAAGTACAAACTAAAAAGCCGTACAAAGACAGCTTACTCTATATATAAGAAGATGCAGAATCAAGGGATCTCCTTTGAATCTGTTGTTGATGTTTTTGCGATAAGGATTATTATTGACTCCTTACCCGAAAGGGAAAAAGAGTTGTGCTGGAAGGTTTACTCTATTGTAACAGAGAACTATACTCCCGACACTAAAAGACTTAGAGATTGGATAACTGTTCCAAAAGAAAATGGTTATGAATCTTTGCATACAACAGTTTACACAAAAGACAATCATGCAATTGAGATTCAAATTAGAACAGAGCGAATGGACGAAATTGCCGAGAACGGTTTTGCAGCTCACTGGTCTTACAAAGGGGTAAAGAGTGAAGAGGGACTCTCTTTATGGCTCAATGGAGTAAGAAAGTTGTTAGAAACAGGTAACATTAGAGAGGGGCATAAAGAGGTAAATCTTTATCTAGAAGAGATTTTTGTATTTACTCCCGATGGTGACCTTAGAAGACTTTCGTTTGGCTCTTCTGTATTGGACTTTGCATTTGATATTCACACTAACTTAGGAGTAAGATGTTCTGGTGCTAAGATAAATGGGAAGCCAGCATCGATAAGAGATAAGCTCAAGACGGGCGATGTGGTGGAGGTGATGAGCTCTAGAAAACAGAAACCTACACAAGATTGGCTTAAATATGTGGTAACGTCTAAGGCCAGGGCTAAAATAAGGCAAAAGTTAAAAGAAGAAGATAGTAAAAGGGCCCAAGAGGGTAGAGAGTTACTAGAGAGAAGAGTAACAAACTGGAAGTTTCCTTTTAACGATACTCTTATAATGTATCTTCTTAAATATTATAAGTATAAAACAGCAAGTGAATTTTATACCGCTTTAGCAAAAGAGGAGATCAATATTTCTGAAATTAAAGCTGTTATAACCGCAAGAGATAAAGAGTGCCTATCTGAAACCAAAGAGTTATTTGTACCACCTATACCAAAAGAAGAAAAGCAGCAAGTTCAATCGGGGTCTGATTATTTACTTATAGACGACAAAGTAAGCAATGTAGGGTTCAAACTTGCTAAATGTTGTAACCCTATTATGGGAGACGAGGTTTTTGGGTTTGTTACAATAAAAGAAGGGGTTAAAATTCACCGGATGAGTTGTCCTAATGCCTCTCGTTTAATAAATAATTATCCATATAGGATACATAAGGTTAAATGGAGAGAAGATGTAACAGATCAAAATTTTCAAGCTTCGCTTAAAATAAGTGGTTATGGAGAGGCCGCAACTGGGCAGCAAATTATAGAGATAGTGAATTCTCTCTCAATATCTTTACGGAATTTCTCAATCTCTGAACAGAGGGGAAAAGTTGAGGCAAAAATGTTGGTAGCAGTGTCAAATAATCAACAATTGGACAAACTCATATTTAACCTTCGCAAGCTTAAAGGAGTTAAATCTGTAAACAGGATTGCAAATGTCTAACAGTATAATTATAAAAGGAGCAAAGCTCAACAATCTTAAAAATATTAATTTAGAGATACCTAGAGATAAATTGGTTGTGATTACTGGTATCTCTGGTTCAGGTAAATCTACAATAGCTTTTGATACAATATTTGCCGAAGGTCAAAGACGTTTTGTAGAGAGCCTCTCCTCTTTTGCACGCCAATTTTTGGGCCGTATGACTAAACCTGATGTAGACGAGATAACCGGAATACCTCCAGCTATTGCTATCGAGCAAAAAGTAAATACAAGAAACCCTAGGTCTACTGTTGGAACCACTACAGAAATTTACGAATATTTAAGGCTTTTATACTCTAAAATAGGTAAGACTTACTCTCCAATAACTGGTAAAGAGGTTAAAAGAGAGAGCGTAACTGATGTTGTAGATTATATTAAATCTTTACCTAAAGGTCAAACGGTTTATATTTTAGCCCCAATAGGTTGGGAGCAAGATGATATACGCACTTCTAACTTGCTTACATTAAAGGAAGAAGGCTACACAAGACTTTGGAACAGAGGAGCTATTTTAAGGATAGAGAGTGCTCTCACTGGAGAGATTAAGCTAAAAGAGAAGGTATACCTTTTGGTGGACAGGCTCAAAAACGACTCTTCGTACGAGACAGAACAGAGGCTTTTTGATTCGCTTACTACAGCATTTTCTGTTAACAAAGGAACTTACCAAGAGAGAGAAACACTCTATATCGCAACGGGAGATAATTCTGATTACAAGTTAAGAGCTTTTTCTACTCTCTTTGAAAGAGATGGCATTTCCTTTGAAGAGCCTTGGGAACAGCTTTTTAGTTATAACAACCCTGTAGGGGCTTGTCCTAATTGTTCTGGTTATGGTAAAGTTGTAGGGATAGACCCAGGTTTAGTAATTCCTAATCCGGCCCTAAGTATTTATGAAGAGGCTATTGCTTGTTGGCGAGGCGATATAATGAAAAGCTTTTATAACGAATTGGTAGAAAGCTCGCATAAATTTGATTTTCCGATACATAAACCATTCAAAGAGCTTTCTGAATCACAAAAGCAGTTGCTATGGGAAGGGAATTCATACTTTACTGGTCTCAATATTTTTTTTGGGATGCTAGAAGAAAAAAAGTATAAAATCCAGTATCGTTTTATGCTTAGCAGATATTCAGGAAAGACAACTTGCCCCGAATGCCAAGGCAAGCGACTTAGAAAAGAGTCTCTCTATGTTAAAATTGCTGGTAAAAATATCTCAGAACTTTTAGAGATGAGTATATCTGATCTCTTCTTTTTTCTTAAAAATATAAAATTAGATAAATACGATAGTAAAATTGGAAATAGAGCACTTAAAGAGTTGCTAGAGCGGCTTACTTACATGATAGATGTTGGGTTACCCTATCTCACTTTAAACAGGCCATCCAATACTTTAAGTGGGGGAGAGAGCCAGAGAATAAATCTAGTAAGCTCTATAGGAAGTAATTTAGTAGGATCTCTTTATATTTTGGATGAACCTAGCATTGGACTGCATCCCAGAGATACAGAGAGACTTATAAGAACTCTTAAACGGTTACGCGATTTAGGTAACACAGTTCTTATTGTAGAACACGATCAAGAGATAATGCAAGCTGCCGATTTAATAATAGATATTGGCCCTCTTGCAGGAGAATTTGGTGGAGAGGTGGTCTTTACTGGTACTCCTAAATCGGCACTTTTATCAAAGGAGTATGATAGGAGTCTAACAGTTCAATATCTGAATGGGTTAAAAAAAATTGAAGTGCCCAACATAAGAAGAGCTTGGAATAGCTCAATTAATGTAATAGGCGCATTCCAAAATAATCTTAAAGATATTGATGTTAAGTTCCCATTAAGAGTTTTTACAGCTGTTACAGGAGTGAGTGGATCGGGAAAATCTACATTGGTTCAAGATATTTTGTATCCAGCTCTCAATCGCAAGATAAATCAGTTGGGAGATAGGCCGGGTTCCCATTTAGATCTTACAGGAGACATTTCTAAAATAACTTCTGTTGAGTATATAGATCAAAATCCTATAGGAAGATCTAGTCGCTCCAATCCAGCAACCTATCTTAAAATTTATGACGAAATAAGACGTCTGTTTTCTGAACAACCATACGCTAAAGCAAATAAGTATGGTCATTCTCATTTTTCCTTTAATATTGATGGGGGCAGATGTTCTGAGTGTCAGGGAGATGGAGTTATAAAAATTGAAATGCAATTTATGGCCGATGTGCAAATGGTTTGTGAATCATGTGGTGGTAAAAGATTTAAACAAGATATTTTAGAGGTAAGATATAAAGGGAAAAACATAAACGATGTTCTCAATATGAGCGTAGCCAAGGCAATTGAGTTTTTTGGGGCACAAAAAGAGCCAGCACCTTTAAGAATTGCTAAAAAATTGATGCCCCTAGATGCTGTGGGTCTCTCTTATGTAAAGTTAGGGCAAAGTAGTAGCACGCTTTCTGGAGGAGAGAGTCAAAGAGTCAAATTGGCTTCTTTTCTTGCAAAAGAGGCGGGTAGTGAATCTATTTTATTTATTTTTGATGAGCCCACCACAGGTTTGCACTTTCATGATATAAATAGACTGATAGATTCTTTTAATGCTCTTATAGCCAAAGGGCATACTATTATAGTAGTAGAGCACAATATGGATGTTGTTAAATGCGCCGATTGGGTAATAGATCTTGGCCCCGAAGGTGGAGATAAAGGTGGTAAGGTCTTGTTTGGAGGTACTCCAGAAGAGCTTATAAAACAAGAAAAAAATTATACAGCAGAAGCCCTTAAAGAGTATATTATTTAGATGTAGGCTTGAATATTACTCTAACCATTATTTTTTGCATTAGCTTAAACGTTGGCTTAAACTTTAGGTCTTAATGTTGGTATAGATGTCGCAAAAATTTACATTCCAGAGAGATCTTTAGTAAGAAGGTAGATAAGCCGGATCCTATTTATAAAAACGGGGTAGTTAATAAAGTAGTATTCATCGGTAGGTTTGTAGGTGTGCATATGAATTCCAGAGGTAAATAGTATTGATGGAATTCCAGCTTTAGAGAGATTGTAGTGGTCTCCTGTTTTAAAGAATATATCGTAGAAAGTGGGGCTCCCATAAAAAGAGTGATCTATATCCATCTGGAAATTATGAAATTTATTTAAGAGATCTAATCTTCTTTGAATATCTTTTTTTATACGAGAATCGGCTACGTACAAAAGATAGTTCTCTTGAGTGCCTGGAGGTGCAAATGTACACCCTATTTGATCTAGATTTATGTTATAACTTATGTTAGAAACAGGTATTTTTAGGTTTTTAGCAAAATATTCAGAGCCTGCTAAGCTACTCTCTTTTGCATCGAAAAGAGCAAATATTATATTTACCCTTGGCCCTTCTCTGTTGTATCTCATTTGAGAAAACCACTCGGCAATAGTTAATAGTGCAGTAACACCCGAGGCATTATCGTCTGCTCCGTTGTAGATTCTACCACCTAATATACCAAGGTGGTCGTAATGTGCCGAGATTATTATGTATTTATCTGTGTAGTAAAGAGCAGGTAACACTCCAATAATATTGCGACCAATAACAGAGTCGCCTGGAACTCTAAAACTTTGGGTAAAAGTGTTACTGTAAAAAGGGATCATTCCCATTTTAGAAATTTTATCTCTTAGAAAAGAAGAGACAATAAGTGTCCCTGGGGTTCCAGAGAGCCTTCCAGTAGCTAGGTCGTTAGAGATAAAAGAGAGAGTGCTCTCTATTTTTGCTGTGTCTTGTTTAGAACTATATTTTGTAACTGTTTCAAATTCAGTTAAAGTTGAGTTGTTTCCAAATATGAATGAGAAGACAAATAGTGTTGCTGTAAATAAAAACATCTATATTTATTTATATTTGCCAAAAATAGTTGTTTTAGTGTCAATAATGAAAAATAAATTTAAGATCCTTAAGTTTGCACGTATATTTTTTTTATATATACCTCTTACCTTTATTTTGCTGTCGGCTTTTTGGATAGCCTTGCTAAAATGGGTACCTGTGTGGTATACTCCATTAATGGCAATACGATCTATAGAATATTCTACAGACAAATCGTTTAAGACGCATAAAAAATGGGTGCCTTTACAACAAATGTCGGACTATATGGTAATGGCAGTGATTGCTTCTGAAGATAACAGATTTGACCAACATAAAGGTTTTGACTGGATAGAGATTGATAAAGCTATTGATGCTAGCAAAATGGGTAAAAAGCTACGGGGAGCAAGCACTATCTCCCAGCAAACTGCCAAAAATGTCTTTTTAGTTCCATCAAGATCGTGGGTTAGAAAGGGTCTTGAAACATGGTTTACTTTAGGTATAGAGCTAGTGTGGGGCAAAAAGCGAATAATGGAAGTATATTTAAATGTTGCCGAGATGGGTAGGGGTATTTATGGGGTGGAGGCTGCTGCAGAGCAGTTCTTTAACAAATCGGCACACAAATTGACATCACGAGAGAGTGCTCTGATTGCTGCAACTTTACCAAACCCTCTAAAACGAAAAGCAAATAATCCTACTCCCTATATTAGTTATAGAGCAGTTCAAATAGAGGGCTTAATGACCAAAATAGTAAAACCCGAATGGTTAAAAAGATAAAAAATAGTAATTTAGCACTCTATTTATTTAAAAATTATGATAGTTGTTGTAAAAAGAAAAGTATTGCTACTTGTGGCGTCACTATTAATGACATCTGTTTTGCTTGTAGCACAATATAATAAGCAGCAGTTTTTCTTACGTGGCAGGCAAGCTCTAATAGAGGGTAAATATGGTATGGCAATAGAGCATTTTAACTTACTATCTAGGTTAGATACAACGCTTCATGAAGCATATTTTTTTAGGGGAATTGCAAAATATAATTTGGGGGATTTTTATGGAGCTCAAATGGATTTTGATAAAACTATTTTTATTAACCCTTTATATACTCCTGCATACCACTATCGTGCAATAACTCATAGCCGTATTGGTAAATACGATCTAGCACTTAGGGATTTAGAAGATGCAGTAGATTTAAGACCAGGGTATACTGGCCTTTACTTTAGTAGAGGTGTTACCTATTTTCTCTCCCAACAGTTCCAAAAAGCAGTAGAAGACTTTAATAGATTTCTTATAAGAGAACCTAAAGTTGCAGATGCTTATTTAAATAGAGGAGCCAGTTATCTTTTTTTGGGAGATACTCTCAAAGCTATCGAAGATTACGAAACTGCAATATCGTTAAATAGATTCGAACCCGAGGGTTATATAAGAAGGTCTAGAATTTATATTATGCAAGAGAAATTAGATCTTGCTATCAAAGACCTTAATAGTGCAATAGAGCTAGATTCTACAAATACTTTTGCTCTTTTTAATCGTGCGCTTGTTAGGTACGACAATAAAGAGATTATGCCTGCTTTAGAAGATTTGGAAACAGTATTGAGGCTAGACCCTGGTAATGCGCTAACATTGTACAATAGAGCTCTTATAAGAACTCAAATAGGAGACTATAATAATGCTATAGAAG
>JBAYBU010000060.1:0-7335 GCA_041669105.1 Bacteroidales bacterium
AATCCCATAGATTTTGAAAATGCCGAGGGGAACCTTGGGATTGCAAATGCACTGTTCGAACATCTTTCATCTAAACTTCCAATTTCTAGACTTCAAAGAGATCTTACAGACTCTACAGTGTTAAGAAACATTGGAGTTCCAATTGCACATACTATTATCTCCTTTAAATCAATAGAAAAAGGATTAAGTAAGCTAATCTTAAATAGTATTGCAATAGAGAGAGATCTTGAAAGTAACTGGGCTGTTGTAGCAGAGGGGATTCAAACTATTTTAAGGCGTGAAGGGTACCCAAAACCATACGAAGCACTTAAAACACTTACAAGAACAAATCAAGTTATAGATAAAAACGCCATTACTGATTTTATTAATACACTTAATATAAGTGATAAAATTAAAGAGGAGTTAAAAAAAATAACACCCCAAAGTTATACCGGAATTTAAAACAGATGTTAAAAAAAGAGTACCAATATATATTATTCGATCTAGATCGCACACTTTGGGATTTTGATAAAAATGCACAGAACAATATTGAATCTCTACTAGATAAATACAACTTAACGAATATAAACAAAAGCGATTTTTACACAAAATACTACCATATAAATCACAAACTGTGGACTCAATATGAGAGAGGAGAACTCTCTAAAGAGAGACTAAAATGGAAGAGGTTTAGGCAAACTTTTCTTGAATTTGAGATTGATAACCATAAATTAGCAGTAGATTTTGGAGAAGATTACTTAGATAATATGCCCTATCAAACAACGCTTATGCCCCATGCAAAAGAAGTTTTGGAAGTATTACGCCAAAGAGGATGCCGCATGGCAATTATCTCCAATGGCTTCAAAGAAGTTCAATATAAAAAAATAACTAACTCAGGATTGTCCCCTTATTTTGATGCAATCTTCATTTCGGAAGAGCAAGGCGTTCATAAACCCTCTCCCATAATTTTCAAGAGGGCACTCAATGCAATTAAAGGTAAAAAGAGCAGCGCCTTAATGGTAGGGGACGACTTTGTCAGCGACATAGAGGGGGCTATGATATTTGGGATAGACCAATTTTACTATAATTACAAAGGGATAAAGTGTGATGGAGGCCCTACATACAACTCCACAGATTTAAGAGATTTAATTACTAATCTTGCTCCACAATGAATATATCCTCGTCATCCTCCTTAAAGAGATACTGCTCTCTAGCAAATTTTTCAAGTGAGTCCTTATTAGAATTTAGCTCATTAAGCTTTTCGTCCATTGCCTTAATAGCCTCTTTATAGTAACGTTTTTGACTCTCTTGCTCACTCACATTTAAAACCACACGAGACCACCGGATAAGATTATTTGAGCTATAAAAAGTAATCCATAATATAAAGAAAAACGACCCAATAAGGTACTTATTTCTAATAATTTTAAAAAATCTAGAATCACGAAATTGCAACCAATATTCTTTTAACTTCAAAATCTTCTTTTTTGTGTAAAATTAATAATAATTTTGTTGTAGCATATTAAAATAAAATAAACATTATGACTAAACCATCACTATTGATCCTCGCTGCAGGAATGGGAAGCAGATACGGAGGGCTAAAACAACTAGACAGCATAGGCCCTACAGGAGAAACCATCATGGACTACTCTGTTTATGATGCTATCCAAGCAGGATTTGGGAAAGTTATTTTTGTAATTCGTAATTTTTTCAAAGAAGAATTTGAGCTAAAAGTAAGCAAAAAATACAGGAATTTAATAGAAATTGCATTTGTTACACAAGAGCTAGATATGATCCCCAAGGAATTTCCGCTCCACCCTCAAAGAGTAAAACCATGGGGGACAGGCCATGCTGTACTAGTAGCTGCCAAACAGATAGAGACTCCATTTGCAGTAATAAATGCCGATGATTATTATGGACAAGAATCTTTTAAAATAATGGCAAACTATCTTAACTCTATAAAAGGTCAAAAAGGGGCATTTTCCATGGTGGGATTTAAGGCCGGTAACACACTCTCTAAGGCCGGCACTGTTTCTAGAGGAGTTTGCACATATAATAAGGAGAGATTTCTTACCTCTGTACAAGAACACCATAAAATAGAGAGATCTAACTCGGGTAAGATTCAAGGGGAGAACTCAAGAGGTAAAATTGTAGAAATTCCCGAGAATAGTTTTGTCTCTATGAATATGTGGGGATTCACTCCTGATATATTTGATGAGGGTCAAAAATTGTTTATAGAATTTCTAAAAGAAAATGGACAAGAGAGCAAATCAGAGTTTTATATTCCATTTATAGTAAATACATTAATCGATGAAAATTATGCAAAATGCAAAGTTTTATCTACTCCCGATCTGTGGTTTGGCATAACTTACAAACAAGACAAAGAATTTGTAGCCACTAAAATTAACACCTTAGTACAACAAGGAGTTTACCCATCGCCATTGTTTTGATAATTCTAATAGTTTAAAGTAAATGCTAAATAGATTTAAATACTACCTTCCAAACGTTGCTCAAAGTTGGCTTTTAGTATTATTAATGGTAGTTGGTGGGGGGCTTCTTGTTGGGACAATTAATATTCTCCTAATTCTAATTTTCCCATCCCTTTCAGAAACAATAACACTCCTAACCTATCCCATAATTTTTATCCCCCCATTTTTAATTATTTTACACTCATCTAGAAAAGAATTACGCAACAGAATTTTCGAAGAATGCATACCATCAGTTATGGAGATAAATAATCCAAACTTTGGGAGATTAGGAGCAGTTTTAAGCATGGTCTTTTTGTTTTTCTTAGTTTTTTCTATCAACTTAATTACAGAGCCTATAACGTATTGGATGGGTGTTCCAGATTTTTTGGAGAAACTTATGAATCAAATTCACTCCAATAAAATAAGCACCTTTATCTCTATAGTTTTATTTGCTCCTGTTCTTGAAGAGTTTTTTTGCCGAGGTATTATTTTGAGGGGTCTTTTGCATCACGTAACACCTATCAAAGCAATTGTATTATCGGCTTTTATATTTGGTGTTATGCATCTTAATCCTTGGCAAGCCATCCCTGCTTTTATTATAGGACTCTTCATGGGATGGATATACTGGAGAACACACTCGTTATGGGCAACAATATTTATCCATTTTGTAAACAATGGCTTTTCATATATTATCACCATATTGTTCCCTAATTTACCAATTGATTTTGGCTTTGTAGATCTTATTCCAAGTAACTATTATTATATAATATACGCATTATCATTAACTTACACTATTGTTATAATCCTATTAATGAATAAAAATTATGATAAAACTATACCCATTAAGATTCAACCCCATACTTAAAGAGAGAGTTTGGGGAGGAGATAAACTCACTAGCTCTTTAGGAAAAGAAACCATAGGTAAAATCCCAATTGGAGAGAGTTGGGAATTAAGTGGTGTCCAAGGTGATATTTCAATAGTTTCGAATGGCTTTTTAAAAGGTAATAATATCAATGAGTTGGTAGAGATCTATCTTGGCGATTTAACAGGAGATGCAATTTATGAACGCTATGGGAACGAATTTCCTATATTAATTAAAATTCTAGATATCAGAGACTCTCTATCACTACAAATACATCCAGACGACAGTACTGCAATAGAGCGTCATAACTCATACGGCAAAACTGAATGCTGGTACATACTAGAAGCAGACCCAACTGCCAAAATCTATTTAGGACTAAATCAAAAACTTACGCCACAAGAGTTTTATGATCGATGTAACTCAAATACAATTGAAGAGACTCTTAATGTAGTAACCCCTGTTAAAGGAGAGATTATATATATTAAACCAGGTACACTGCACTCTGCTACTGGGGGTCTTTTAGTAGCGGAGGTTCAACAAGCTTCTGATGTTACATACAGAGTTTATGATTGGGGGCGAGAGCATAATCCAGAGACAGCTAGAGAGATGCATTTAGACTTAGCTATAGATTGTATTAATTACAACATACTAAAACCCAACTCGCTAATTAAAAAAGATGGTATTTGCGAGACCCCATATTTTAAAGTTAAAAAAATTGATATTAAAGAAAAGAAAATAATGCTAAGTAATCTCTTTGATAGCTTTATTGTCTATTTTGTGATTGAAGGAGAAACAGTTATAAAAGGGAGAGATGTAACCGAAACAGTAAAAAAAGGTGAAAGTATTCTTATTCCTGCATATTTAGGAGAGTACACCATCTCGGGCAAAGCAACACTACTAGAAATAACAGGGAGAGCTTAAAGATTAGAAGTTAAGTAGATTATCTAAATCTCGTCTCTCTTTTTTAGTTGGACGGCCAGTACCTCTATCTCTATGAATAAAAATAGACTCTTTGGGCACATTTAACTTTGCCAACTCCTCTTGGGGAGTAATATCTTTAATATAATCTATAACTAGTTTTGCAGGTTGTCTCTTCTCTATCTGTTCAATAACTTCGTATTTATAAAACACATTTCGCTCCCTCACCTCAATGATGTCACCAGGTTTTACATCTCGTGATGGCTTGGCTTGTATCTCGTTAACTTTAACCTTGCCCGATTTGCAAGCATCTGCAGCATCACTCCTTTTTTTGTAAATTCTTACCGACCATAAAAATTTATCTAACCTACTCACAATGAAAAAATTATTTTGTATTAAAAATATTCATAGTTCTCTCTGGGCCTATTGCTACAAACGATTTTGAAGCATCTGCAGCTTTGGTTAAAATATCGGAAAGAGCTTTAAGTTCCAGATCGGTCCAACTGCCAAGAACAAAATCTACCTGCCTACCTTTAGAAAAAGTGTCTCCAATGCCTAAGCGTAAGCGAGTAAAAGAGTTGCTTTCCAATGTATCAGAGATATCTTTAAGTCCATTATGCCCTCCATCACTACCTTGCTTACGCATTCGTATAGTTCCTAAAGGCAAAGCTAAATCATCTACAACAACCAAAAGATTTTCTATGGGTATTTTCTCTTTTCGCAACCAATAATTTACCGCCTTTCCACTTAAGTTCATATAAGTTGATGGCTTAAGTAAGATTATTTTTTGCCCTCTATAGCGACACTCAGCTCGATTACCATATCTGCCACTGCTAAAAACAATATTGGATGCCTGAGCCCAGGCATCCAATACCATAAATCCAATATTATGGCGAGTATCAGCGTATTCTATTCCGATATTTCCTAAACCGACAATAAGATAGCTCATACTGTTTCTTACTCGTTAGTATCAGTAGTACCCTCTGCTCCTTCTGCTCCTTCTGTTCCTTCTCCTTCTGCACCTTCTGCACCTTCTACACCTTCTGCTCCCTCTACACCTTCTGTGCCAGCAGCCTCAGCAGCAGCAACACCGATAGCAACACGAGTTATCTTAACTGAGCAAACAATAGCATTTTCTGGAGTAATTATATTTACTCCAGCAACAGAGATGTCTCCTGCATAAATAGATTTTCCTATTTTAAGCTTAGTAACATCAACTTCAATGTTATCGGGTAATTTATCAATATGGGCAGAGACCTTTATTTTCCTGGTAATAATATAAAGCTTACCACCCTCGCGTACCCCCTCGGCATTACCTGTAACAGTAACGGGCACATCTATAACTACAGGCCTTTTATCGGAGATCGAAAGAAAATCTACATGTAAAGGCTCATCTGTTACAGGGTGAAATTGAACTGCATGCAATATTGCTTTGTATAAAGAGCCATCAATATTTAACTCTATAATATAAGAGTTAGGAGTATTTAAAATCTTAAGAAGATCGCGCCCAGCAAGGTTAAAGAGCGTATTTTCAACATCTTGTCCATACAAAATAGCTGGAACAAAACCCTCTTTTCTTAAAGCTTTAATAGCACTTTTTTTGGTAATCTCTCTAGATATACCTGTTAATGAAATTGTTTTCATAAATAATAATTAAAAATGTGTTACTCAATCTGGAAAGGTCCAGACCCCATTGCACCAAAAGATTTCCTCTTTTAAGCAGCCTGCAAATATATGAAAAATATATTACTTAATCATTTTACTATCTATGTCCCAATCTAAATTTTCGTAAAAAGCATCTAGAAAATCATTCCCCGGATTTTGGATATAGGTGCTTATGCCACAAAAATTATTGATCTCAATATCTAAAAACGATGGGGTGCTCCATTTTGCTTTTACTACTTTAGATAATACGAGATTGAATTGAGCATGCTCTTTAGGAGTGGCAATTTCACTGATAAAATTATCTAAGTCCCAATACCAACGCTTATTCATACGAAAATAACGTTGTATTTTGCTCATATCCAATAGTTGAATTGTATCTCTATGATTGTTAAATATAACTTTGCTAATCCTGGCTAGTTCAGGTAACTCTTCTGTTTTATACAAAGCTATTGTTGCCGATCTATATATTCCTTCTTCATTGTTGTAATAATCATAAAAAATCTTACATGCTTCTTCTAGATTGGCCTTAGATTTGAACAAAGGATTCATAATATTATCATAAGGGAAGCCATATGCCAAAATTTCTGTTGGTGATGCAATAATATAGTCTGTAATATCTTTTAGCTCATAAATAGTCTCTATTCCACCCATAAGGCAACAATCAAATATTATAAAAGAGAGTTTGAAAGGGATAGCAGCCTTTAACTCCTTAAGTTCCATCTCTACACCTCTGTCTTCTCCAAAACTTTTAACAAGATCTTTATAAGGATCTTCAAAAAAGGTTTGATTGTAAGTAGAGTTATAGTAGCCCTGAGGTAACCATCCTGTTGCATGCGACCACAAAATAAGACCGTGCTCTTTAGATGGAAATATTTTATTTATTTTATTAAGTACAGCCTTTAAGACATCCCCATTTGCGGAGTTTTGATCTTCATACGTAGCTACAATGTCTTCTATAATATCACCTGCAGAATTTTTAAATAGCCTAACCAGCTTTGGATTTTCATCTTTAAAATGTTTGTAAACGATTAGTATATCCTTACTTTTTTCTACTGGAACAAAACCCTCTTTAAGAGCATCAAAATTGTGCTCGGCAAAAGAGCTTAAGTTATTATTGGCAGCCATATAAAGCACAACAACTCTGTTGAACTCTGGCTTTTTAGAAGAGTTTTTCTCACAAGAGTTGAAAAGAAAAAAGGTAATAAGAGCTAAAAATACAAAATTAATTTTTCTCATCTGTCATCATTATTGTCCCTCAAAAATAGCTATAATTTTATGAATAACTAAACAGAATTTAAAATTACAGGTGTTTTATAAATACAAGAAAACAATAAAGAGTACTATAATACAGATTTATATTATCATTGTATATAATAATCATTGTATATAATGAACTATATTTGCAAATAACAAATGCACCCATTATGAAAACATGTTTGGCCCTA
>JBAYBU010000061.1:0-7287 GCA_041669105.1 Bacteroidales bacterium
CGCCTTTGTCTTTAATAGTTTCTGCTGCTTTTGCTACTGCCAAGGCTACTGCTATTGGCTCTGTACAACCTAATGCTGGTTTAACTTCGTTTTTCAAAAGTTCAATTAGTTCCACCTCTCTCTCTCTTGTCATTATCTATTTTTTATTAAAAAGTTTATAATTAAATTTATAAGTTGTTCTATATCAGCTTGGTTTTTTATAGTCTCTATGGGAAAGCCCAAAACTACTGTTTTGTAGGTAGATTTATGTGCTACTGCTGCCGAGATGTTATTATCGGCATATCTTAGTATTGTCCAACTGTTGGTTCCAAAAGGCTCAATGCCATCTGGAGACTCTGCAGAATAAGTTTTTTTGTTGGGTGTATTATAAAAACTATAATTTCCAAAAAAACCAAATGGACTTTGAGCTGCTTTTACCTCTCCAGTATTGCTGGCTTGGTTGGTTCTCCACTCATATTTTAGAATATTCTTTGCAAAGTTTTGCACCGAAGTGTCTTTTGTATAGCTATCCCAAATGTCTGTAGCCACATTAGCCCCAGATACTAAAATGTTTCCTCCTTTTTGAGAGTAGCCTACAATAAAGTCTCTTAAGTACTTAGGGAATGTATTGAACATTATGCCAGATGTTCCTCTACCTACTTTAGTTTGAATCTGTTTTCCTAAAATAAGATCTAAAATATCAAATTCATAACTGATAATGACCTCTGATTGTAAGGCATCTCTGCTTGTTGATGCAAAAGAATATCCTTGTTTAGCAAATGCTTTCCCATGAATGTATGGGTAGTCAAAGCTATTCCCTGCTATCATTTGAGTTTCGTAATTTGCATTAGATGCGCCAAAACCTGGAGAGTCATCGTCCATCCATGGAATCTCTCGTCTATATTCGTGTTGACTTCCAATGTAAGAGATATCATATAGATACGGTACCCCATTGTCTACATGATCAAAAAAACCTGCATACGAAGTATCTGCAGAGGCAAATGAGGTTGGTGCCGATACTCTGTCAAATCCATTTATTATTAAAACTCGGCCTTTTTCATTTGGGGCCTTGTAAACAGAGAGTATCTCAGAAGGAAAACTCTCTCCACCATCGTTTATTGCTGTTATTTTAAAGCTGTAAATTTTTCCAGGCTCAATGTTTAGCTCATAGTGGGTACTATTTGAAATGGAGCCGTTATTAAAGCCACCTCCATTGATTCTTGTGTAGACTACATATTTACTTGCATTTGCTGTTGGTTCAAGGCTATCTACTGTCTCTTTCCATCTAAGAGTAACTCTGTTTCCATCTAGTGAGCTAGAAAATTTTTTGACGGGCAATGGCTGAACCACATAAGGTAAATCTGATTGCTGGCTCAAGAACTTGAGCATACCTTTATATATAGAGCGACTCACATCAAATCTAAATTGGGGGTCTAGCCCATATCTCATATCGGCAAAATTTTGGTGAGAAAGGAGCTCAAGGAGCATAGTAGGAACTTTTGGGGTTCTAGATTCTGAATAAGATCTGTCCCATATTCCTCTTCTTTGCCAAATTGGTTCGTAAAGGGACTTGATATCATACACTATTTGTGTTTGGATTATATCTGTGAGATACCTATTGTGAAAACGCAATGAACCATCGGGGAACATGTCGGACCCATTGGAATAGCGGGTATAAATTCCTAAAGTGCCTATAATTGAATCATTAAGAGTTGTTCCCGCATCAGAGTGAAAAGCAAAAGCAAGATCTAAAGGTATATTGTAACCATTTTCGAGAGGGTTTTTAGATGAGCCTCCACTAAGTACGTTAACCCATTTTCCTCTAGACATATAATCGTCTTTATAGTCATTTGAATTGTTATTTGGAGAGTAAATAGTGTCGTTAAAACCAGCCCATTGAAGCCAGTATCTGGCAGCTTCTGCGAACCTCGGGTAATTACTAGTGACTTCATTTACTGTGAATGGCATAGAGAATTTTTTAATAGAGTCGTTAGAAGGAGCTCTAGCTATATTTCCCATCCCTCCCCCAAACTTAACACCATCTGCCGAGACAACTTCATTTTTATTTCTCGTTAAATTAGTGAGTTCAACTCTGTACTCGGCATTTTTATCGGTAGTAAAATGGAATGTTCCAAGATAGATCCAGGTTCCTCCACCCATGCCCTGATTTACCGTAAAATTGGTCTCTCCTCCAGAGTGAATTACTCTATAATTTGCATTTTTAGTGCTATTGGGTATAGAGTGATAAGAGATATAAACTGCATAGTTACCTTCTTCAGTAATTTTGGGCCTCCATATAGCTTTGCTCTCTCTCCCTTTTTTTATGCTTTTTACCACTCTGGCTGTTCCCATTTTAAATGGGTTTTCTCCAGATAAATAGCGCTCTTGTGGGTTTGCAAAACCTTCTAAATTTGAGTCCTGCCACTTTTCATCACCTTCTAACTCGGCATAACCAGAGCCAGAAACATTGTTATCACTAATAAATTCATACTTCTGAAAGTCTCTCTCTCTAGGTAAGAAAACCGAAGCACCAGCGTTCTCTAGCATAGGAACCAAAAATGGAACTACATAAGATTGGGTGTACAGATCTTCTACAGTTTGAAATATTCGAGCTCGTTGCCACTCCCAACGGAGTAGTTTTTGTTCATAATAGTAACCATGACTTTGCCAAACAGCAAGGTGTCTGTTGCCTAGTCCTTTATTTACTTGATATGGCTTTGAGTTATTGGTTATTATATTACTGAGCTTTACTCTCTTACTGTTATCTCTCTTTTGTTGCTGCTTTATATTAGAGAGTGTTTTTACTCTATATATAGGGGGAACCAGTTCTTCTACTGCAGAACCATTTGTAACTACTCTAACTTTATGACCTCTAAATATCTTTGGAATAGTATTTTGTACTGTCTTATAAATGTAATTTACATCGTCTTCCCTAAAAGGATACTCAGAGAGTGGATTACTTAAGTAGAGAATAATATCTGTATCGTAAGCAAAAACTGAGTCTATTTTGATTTTATCCCTAACAAATGCCAAAGTTTTAAAGTGCATTTGTAAAGAATCGGCTAAAGGGTTAAATAGATCTGATTTTAACCTCTGCCCATATAAAAGCGAAGTAAAAAAAAACGGTAAAAATAAAAAAAACAGGAGAAAAACTATATATCTCTTTTGAAACATAATAATCTGGAATATCTTTTATGGATTGCAAAAATAGTTAATTAACTTTGTATATCTAAACTTCCGTAATAAAAAACTATATGAAAGTATCAAAAGTAAACTTGGCACAGCTGCCCACTCCTATTAAAAAAGCCTCTTTTTTATCGAAAGAGTTAAATATGAACATCTACATCAAAAGAGACGACTTTACTGGAACAGAAATTTCTGGAAATAAGATAAGAAAGTTAGAATATGCTTTTAAATTGCTTATAGACCAAGGCTACACAACGGTTGTTACTACAGGAGGTATACAGTCTAACCACTGTAGAGCTACAGCCGCCGCTGCCACAATGCTTGGACTTAAAACGGTATTGCTTTTAAGAGTAAGTGGAGAGCCAAAAATAGAGGGAAACTTTCTTTTAGACAAACTTTTTGGTGCAGAAATTAGATATTGTACGCCCCAGGAGTATAAAAACTCTCGTAATGAAATCATGACAGAGATAGCCAATGAAAAAACAGAGCAAGGCAATAAATGTTTTGTGATTCCAGAGGGGGCATCTTTTGGTATTGGTTCAATGGGATATTTTGAAGCAATGGAAGAGATTGTAACCCAAGAAAAAGAGCTAGGGATTAAATTTGACACAATTGCTCTTGCAGTAGGCTCTGGAGGTACTTATTCTGGCCTTTACCTCGCAAATAAGTATCATAATTTGAATAAGAGAATTATAGGGTTTGCGGTATGTGACGATGCCAATTACTTTATTAATCATATAAACAACATTAATAAAGAAGCTTTGCAATATTTAGATAAAAACCCAGGCTTAGATACAAGTGATATAGAGATAAACGACAACTACACAGGAATAGGTTATGCTCTAAGCACAAAAGAGGAGTTAGATTTTATAAGGTTTGTAGCTTCCAATGAAGCAATTATTTTGGATCCTGTCTATACTGTAAAAGCAATGTATGGGCTATACAATGAAATAAAAGCTGGTAATTTAAAAGATACTGGCAATATACTGTTTATTCATACAGGTGGTTTGTTTGGAGTTTTCCCTAAACAAGAACAATTTAAGTTTGATTAATTACTAATATAAAAAAACTCTCTCAAAGCTTTTAAAAGCTTTGAGAGAGTTTTTTATGACTTAAGACTCTTTCATGTAGCTATATAAAATATCTGTAGATGGCATAAATGTCTCTTTAATTGTTCTAGGACTCACCCAACGAATTAGGTTAAACTCTCCACCAGCTTTATCATTGGTTCCAGAAGCACGAGAGCCACCAAATGGCTGTTTACCAACGACAGCTCCTGTTGGCTTATCATTTATGTAAAAATTGCCTGCGGCATAACGTAATTTCTCACACATAGACTCTACTGCAACTCTATCTGTTCCAAACACTGCTCCTGTTAGACCATAAGGAGAGGTATTGTCGCATAACTCTAGAGTCTCCTCCAACTTATTGTCTGGATAGATGTATATGGTAAGAACAGGTCCAAAGATCTCTTCTTGAATGCTTTTAAATTTAGGATCGGTAGTCACAATAATAGTTGGTTCTACAAAATATCCTTTACTATCATCTAGATTCCCTCCAAATAGAATAGTAGCATCTTTTGATTGCTTAGCATAATCTATATAAGATTTTATATTCTCAAATGAAGTTTTATCTATAACAGCATTAACAAAGTTAGAGTGGTCTGTAACATCTCCCATTGTAACTGTTTTATTGATTGCAAGTATCTCTTTTTTAAAATCCGCCCAGAGCGATTCTGGAATATACATTCTAGATGCTGCAGAACATTTTTGCCCTTGGAACTCAAAAGCCCCACAAAATGCAGCAGTTGCAATCTCTTTTGGATTAGAAGATGGATGCGCAAAAATAAAGTCTTTTCCACCTGTCTCTCCAACTAGCCTCGGGTATGATTTATAATTAGTTAGATTGTCTGCTACGTTTTTCCATAAGGTATTGAATGTGTCATTAGATCCAGTAAAGTGAATGCCAGCTAAATCTTTTGATGCAAGTACATGTTCCCCTATCAACGCACCACTGCCTGGAAGAAAATTGATAACTCCAGCAGGAACTCCAGCCTCAATAAATATCTTCATTAGGTAGTAGTTAGAAAGAATTGCTGTTGTAGCAGGTTTCCAAACAGTTGTATTGCCCATCATAACTGGAGCCAAGTTTAGATTAGCCGCAATTGAGGTAAAGTTAAATGGGCTAAGTGCAAATATAAATCCTTCTAAAGGTCTATACTCAAGCCTATTCAATTGATTAGGGAAAGACGAAGGTTGAGTTTTATAGATATTAGAAGCAAAGGCCACATTAAATCTAATAAAATCTGCAGTTTCACAAATAGCATCAATTTCTGATTGATAGATATTCTTACTTTGCCCCAACATTGTAGCAGCGCTAAGTGTTGCTCTGTATTTTATGGTAATAAGATCAGCTGCTTTTAACAAAATTGTTGCTCTTGTAACCCAGCTAAGATTGGCCCATGCTTTATGAGCCGCCATTGATGCAGCTATAGCATCCTTAATCTCCTTTTTACCTGCCTTATGATATATGGCAAGAGTATGTTTATGATTATGAGGCATAACAACTTTGCCAGTCTCTCCTGTGAATACCTCTTTGCCTCCAATTATTAGAGGGATTTCTAATTGTTCAGAAGATTGCCTCTTAAGTTCGGCATCTAAAGCCACTCTCTCTGGGCTTCCTTTTAAGTACTCCTTAATTGGTTCGTTTTCTGGCGCCTCAAAGTTGTAAATAGAATTATTCATAAATAGTTAACTTTAATAAATACTATACTTTTTACAAAAATATACAATTCATTTTACAAATAAAATTATAGTTATCATGCAACATTTAGAAATTGATTACGTTTAATAAGTAGAAAGAGCTATTATGAAGCTAACCTTTAGTTAAGTTAAAAAAAATAAAAGAAGAGAGCAGGAGAAAATCTATGATCAATGTCATAGGAAATTATATTTCACAGCTTTTAGAATTCTAAATAATCAATTTGAAGCCGAAGAGGTTATGCACGATACTCTACTAAAATATTTTTCTCTTGAACAGAAGTTTGTCTCCATAAAAGAGAGAGATAGTTGGATGGCTAGAGTTTGCATAAATATGTCAATAGATTTTATAAGAAAACGAAAGCAAGAAGAAAGTATATAAACATAAAACGGAGTTTAATGGTAAAAAATTGCACGGTAAAATTATCATTTATTCTCTAGCAGCCGCTGTTGTTTTGGTATTTATCATTATCTCTCCAATGTTTAACTCTTTTAGATCTAAGAGTTCTCTGGGAATAATTGAAAATAATTATGTTGCTATTTTGAATTAGAAGAGAGCTATTATTATCCAAAAATAGAAGGAGTTAATAGACTCAAAGGTTATGTTTCTCAACTTCTTGAGCTATAGTAAAATGTGTGAACAGCCATTATAAATAATTATTCTTTAAATTTAAATTATGACAAAAAAAATTCTATCAATTATTGTTTTAACGACATTTGTTCTTACTCTAGGTGCTCAAACAGCAAAAAAGAGTTTTAATGTTACTGGCTTTAATGGAATTAATGCCGGAGGAGTGTTTAATATTGAGCTTATAAAAAGTAATAAAGAGGCTGTTGCTATTGAGGCCGAGACCCAAATGCTAGAGTATATTAATGTTGAGGTTTCTAAAGATGGTGTTTTGCTTCTATCTTTAGATAGATTTACACCTTCAAAGCTCCAAAGAAATATGAAGCCCATATTGGTAACAGTACATATAAAGGAGTTGGCATCATTAAATCTCTCGGGAGCCTCTAGGCTTATTACAGATTCTCAGTTTTCTATAAAAGATTTTAGTGCTAATTTAAGCGGTGCATCAAAAATTTCGGGACTTAATATTGATGCTGTAAACAGTAAGATAGTTCTATCGGGTGCATCTGTTTTTTCTATTACTGGCAATGTAACCAATGCCTATTATGACATCACAGGTGCTGCAAAAGTAGATATTAATCAAAGTTGCAAAAACCTAAAAATGGAAGGAAGTGGTGCAGCAAAAATTAATTTTGATGGAGATGCCAAACAAACTATTATCTCATTTTCAGGAGCTGTGCACTCTGTTTTTAAAGGTAGTGGAAGTGATAGTTGTAATCTTGAAATGTCTGGCGC
>JBAYBU010000062.1:0-7268 GCA_041669105.1 Bacteroidales bacterium
GAAGAGCACTCCCCACAAAACTAATTTAGTTTATCGTTTATCTAATTAAAGTAGTTCCTGCTGGAAAAACTCTCCCAAAGCTTTTAAAAGCTTTGGGAGAGTTTTTCCAGCATTTTAATGTCTTAATAACATTATTAACTTTATGTTTTAAATTGAAAAAAAATGGTTATGAGGTTATCTAAAATTTTTGTTCCTGCTTTTTGTATTTTGATTTTGGGAACTTTTCTCTCTCTTTTTGTGCAGTGCACAAGTGGGAACGAAGGTGAGGTATCTGAGATTCCTGTTATTGATATTGAGAAAGGGCTGCAGAGAGGTGGTACAGTTAATTTAAGTGAAATCTGTAGCTCGGTGGAGTATATAGCCCTGCAAACAGAAACTAATTCAATTGTTGGGGCTCGGCCTACTTTAAACATATTAAACGACCTGCTTTTAATTACTTACAGAAATAGTAATAATTGTATGGTATTTGATTCAAAAGGGATTTTTAAAAGCACTATTGGCCAGAGAGGAAATTCAAAAAAAGAGTATACACATATAGGTGGGCTTAACGTTCTAGAAGATAGCTCTTACGTAGCTATAAGAGATTTTAGTAAAATTATAGTATACAACAGTGAGGGTTTCTTTGTAAGAGGAATCCCTTTTGAGAATGTCACTAAAGATGGCTATAGTGTACAAAACCTTCTCTATATAGGAGGAGACAAATATTGTGTTACTCAATACAATTTTGAAAGTGATCGCGATAAGTTATCTGTAATTGACAACTCTGGAGAGGTTCTCTTTTCACATTATTTTGGTGCTAGAAGTGTTTTAAGAGATTTTGCTAAAATAGATGGGAAAATGAATGTTGTCTCTTTTGGAGGACATCCTCATATTTATAGATTTGAGAATGAGGTTAGATGTTTAAATCCTAGAAATGATACCATTTTTTCTTTTTCTAATGAGCTAAAAAAAAACCCTTCGTTTTTAGTTAATTTGGGTGATTATAAAACTAAGCCAGATGCTCCTAAAGGTGTCAATGTAAAAATAATTTATAACTCTTTTAGTGAGAATAATGATTATCTGTTTTTCAACTTTGTCACCTCTTCAAGAGTATTCTCTTTTATGGACCCCAACGATAGATATGGATATGTTTTATATGACAAGGCAAAAGGTGAAGTAATTGCACTCTCCTATGACTCGGCATTTAATAAAACTGGCTTGACAAATGATATTGATAATGGTATGCCCTTTTGGCCCTATTTAATAGCTGGCAATAAAATGTATCAAATTGTTGATGCTCTTACATTTATAAATATGAGCCTAAACTCGAGTTCGGCAAAGATGAGAGAGATAGCTTCAAACCTAACCGAGAACTCTAATCCAGTAGTAGTTGTAGCTACATTAAAATAGTAAAAATTGTCGCGGCGATGATTGAGTTATGTTACTTATAAATAAACGGAGAGGGCCACTAGCAATAAGTAAAAAAACCAATGAATCACTCTAATTAGCAGGGGTTTTGGTAGTAAGTGCAGCGAGAAGCTTCGTCTATAAATTCGACTTCTACTGTTACGTGGTTAATTCCTTTGCTGTTGGCTAGTTCTTTTAGGCGCTGCTTGGCTTGTTGTACTTGCTCTCTTGAAACATTTTCTTGCATTACTAAATGAAGAGACATAATGTGACTCTCTCCATCTAAACTCCATACATGAAGGTCGTGCAGAGAGTGGACATTCTCTATATTTGAGAAGTCACTTTTGAGAGCTTCCATATCTACGTCTTTAGGAACCTGTTGTAGCATAATGGCAATGGTAGAAGAGAGATTTCTATAAACATTATAGAGTACCCATATAGTTATAAGAATAGACAAAAGAGGGTCTATAAAAGTGGCATCCCAAAAGTGCATTAAAATACCCCCTATTAGCACCGCAACCCAACCCAGCACATCTTCCATCATATGAATCATTACAGCCCTCTCGTTGTAGGAGGTTCCCTTTTTAAGCCTTAAAACGGCTGCACCATTTACAACAATCCCAAGAATGGCTAGAATTACCATACCGGTTGCATCTGTCTCTTGCGGGCTTGCCAGCCTCTTCACACTCTCCGAAACAATAAAGATAGAACCAACTACCAATACCACAGATATAAATATAGAACCCAATAAGGAAAATCTTTTATAGCCATAAGAAAATTTGTTATCCCCTTTTTTGACAGAGACCTTTTGAAGGTACCACGCTACTCCTAAAGAGAGAGAGTCTCCAAAGTCGTGTACAGCATCAGAGAGAATTGCTACCGAATTAGTTATAAGACCTCCTATGAGTTCTATTATAGCAAAAATCAAATTGAGAAAAAAAGCTATCTCTATATTTTTTTTAGCCGAGTCGCCTCGTAAATGACCATGTATATGATTATGACTCATATTTTACTAGCTATATTATTTATTATGCCAAAATATTAATTTCAAGAAATTTAAAAGATCAATGTTTATCTCAATATTCTTGTTTTATAAGGTTCTTTTAGATATCTATAACCCTTTAAACTTAATTTTGTTCTTTAAGTTGGAGTCTTACTCTATTGAGTTGACTTTTCAAACTATTTTATAACTTTACTGAATTATTTTTATTCAGATAAATTTGCAAAACATGGAAAAAACTTTGAATGTAATTTTATTATCTTCAGATTTAATTAATATACAACCCCTATCGGATACTAGCCGAGAGTCTCTAAATTTACTAAGATCTCTCTACAATGTTAATTTTATTAGCGAACAATATATAGATAAGGTTTCTGTCCTTAACAATTTTACTGTTGTTTTTATAGAATCGGGTGGTTCGGAAGAGAAATTTTTGCAAATCTTAAATAAACTCCCCAAGCTTGTTGTGATAATAAGTGACTCTTATCATAACTCGCTACCTGCTGCTCTAGAAATAAGCTCATGGCTCTATAACAATAAAACCATGTTTAAACATTTGAACATACCTGCAAAGCCAAGTACCAAATACCTTAACGAAATTAAAGAAGAGCTAACTTACTTAGAAACAATTCAGTGCGGGCTCAATAGAATTTCAAGCTATAATATAGCACTTATAGGAGACGAGTCGCCATGGCTTATCTCTTCTAAGGTAAATGAAGAGAAAATTCAAAAACTCTACGGAGTAAAGTTTACAGAGATAGAGACTCAAGAGATTGTAACCCTCTTTAATGGCGAACATGCTGCTGATAATGACTCTTTGCATTTAATAGAACAATTATCGGAACACAAAGAAGATTCTAACATATCGGACTACTCTATACACGAAGCTGTTAGATTATATAATGTTTTAAAGAAAATATGTAAAGAGCAATCTATAAATGCGTTAACTATTAAATGTTTCGATTTTATTGACACGTGCCATACAACTGCTTGTTTGGCGCTGGCTCTACTTAACGACTCTGATATTGTTAGTGGCTGCGAAGGCGATATCCCCGCATTGTGGAGCATGATAATTGCAAAAGAGATATGTGGTTCCTCCTCTTTTATGGCAAATCCCTCTTCTATTGAACGAACAGATAAAAGCGTAGATTTTGCTCACTGCACAGCCCCTTTCTCTATTGGAGATAGTTTTTCTTTAACCACTCATTATGAATCAAATATAGGTGTAGGAATAACGGTAAATATTGCTCTTGGTAAATTCACACTATTTAAATGTTCGGGAGATGCTCTGGATAAATTCTATCTCTTTAAAGGAGACGTTGTTCAAAATACAGCTGTACAAGAGCGTTGCCGAACCCAAGTGAAATTTATTTTTAAAGAGAAAGAGCACCTAGATAGCTTTTTAAAAAGTCACTTAGGGAATCATGCAGTTCTTATTCCCGGTAAACACATAGGTATTCTTACCTGCTATATTAAACTCATAAATTCAGGAAATCATGAAGCAACTACAAATAGTAATTAAAGCCAACTGCGCTTTATTCTTGCTCCTTGCAACATTAATGGTTCCACACTCTTCCTTTTCTCAAGTAATTATAAATAAAGATCTCAGAATAGAGAAGGCTACCCAAAAGGTATCAGTTACTAGCCTTAAAAATACTATAGAAAGCCTTGTGAAGTTTCACACTCGGCATAACCTAAGCACTCAAAATAGAGCCGATATAGGAATTGGAGCAGCTTCGCATTATATAGAACAGAGGCTAAAGAAACTAACTGAAGGCCGAGAAGATTTTATCTCGGTAGAGAGGGTACGTTTTAGAGCAGGCGGGCGTGGGAGTAGAATAGAGAGAGAGATTTGGCTACCCAATATAATTGCTACTATTAAAGGATCTAACCCGCAAGATAACAGGATTATAGTAATGCTTGCCCACTACGATAGCCGTACAGAAAACAACAATGATTCTACCGCATTTGCTCCAGGAGCCAACGACAATGGTAGTGGAGTGGCTGCTTTAATGGAGAGTGCTACTATTCTAGTGCAGAAAAGGCTACCAGTAACTATTAAAATAATGTTTCTTTCTGGAGAAGAGCATGGTTTATTGGGTGCCGCTCACATGGCTAAAATTGCACGTGAAGAGAACTGGAATATTATTGCTGTAATAAACAACGATATGATCTCTAACTCACAATCTAGTGATACCGATATTAGAAACAATGGCAAGCTTAGAGTCTTTTCAGAAAACATCCCTTTTATAGAGACCGAGCAACAGTCCAAAGAGAGAGTCTATAATTCATCACAAAATGACAGCCCTTCTAGGCAACTTGCGCGCTACATTAAAGAGACAGGAGAAAGATATACTCCTAATCTAGAGATAAAGCTTGTTTACCGTATAGATAGATTTGGCCGAGGTGGAGATCACACTCCATTTTGTAAACAAGGGTTTACAGCGGTTCGTATTTGTGAATATTATGAAAACTACGATCGTACTCACGCAATTACTCAAACCATAAATGGTAAGGAATTTGGCGATGTTATTAAAGGAGTAGACTTTGAGTATCTTAGAAAAAACAGTATTGTTAACCTCTCTACAGTTATGAATCTGGCCTATGCCCCTGCCGCGCCCCAAAATATATTTACAGATGCTTCTAATCTTTCTAACTACTCTAATATCTCTTGGCAAGCACCAACTATAGGTATAAAACCTATAGGATACTATCTACTTATTAGAGAAACAGATAAATCTGAATGGGAGAGAAAAATATTTGTTGAGGGGGAGTCTGTTGTGGTTCCTTATAGTAAAGACAACTATTTTTTTGCAGTTCAGGCTGTAAGTGAAACAGGCAATGAGAGTATTGCTGTTTTTTCAAAAGGAAAAAAGTAAAAGAAGAAAAGTAGAATAAACTGAATGAAAGAACAACAAAAAAAAGGCAAATGGATAGTGAACAGTTAAACAAAAGATATTCATTCTCTTTTATTGGGTACGGGAATGTAGCTTATCGCTTAGCCATTACATTAAAAAAACATGGTCATAGGATAAATTATATTTGTGGGAGAGAGTCCCAAAAAGCGGAAAAACTTGCCTACATTCTCAATAAAGAAGAACACTCCTCTACTAGTCAAGTGCATTCCTCTCTAAATTATGCAGATGCTGCAAAAAGCGAAATAGTAATACTGGCAGTTTCAGATAGTGCCATATCTAAAGTGGCCAGCGAATTCTATTCTATTTGTACACAAGAAGGCTCTTTTCCTTTAGTGCTGCATTGTAGCGGAGCAACTCCTCTAGACGTTCTTAAGGAATTTCCAAAGCATGGAGTTTTATACCCTTTAATGACACTCTCTGCAACCAAACCGGTAGACTTTAGCCTGATTCCTTTTTTCTTAGAGTCCTCTTCAAAAGAGACCTCGGCACTTCTTAAAAATATCTGTTATTCATTAAACTCAGAATATAGAGAAATTGACTCTAACGAAAGAGCTCAGCTTCATGTTTCTGCTGTATATATGAGTAATTTTATAAATTATCTTACTGGCTTGGCATTCGATTTGTCTAAACCAAACCACATGTTTCTTATGCCTTTAGCTATAGAAACTTTAAGAAAGGCGTTTTTGTATGAGCATCCTGCCTTGGTTCAAACAGGGCCTGCCATTAGAGGAGATATTGAAACAATTAATAAACATTTAAAATTACTAGATGGGTTTCCCGAGCATAAAGAGATCTATGAACTGCTTACGGGAAATATATCAAAAAGAAGAAAACAAGAATAATATGTCTAATTACAAAGTTAAGTTATCCAAAATAAAAGCATTTGCGTTTGATGTAGATGGTGTCTTTACAGATGGTTCTGTTTTAGTTACAGAAGAGGGTGGTTTTCTTAGAACTCATAATGCAAAAGATGGATATGCTGTTAAAGTAGCCACCTTGAGTGGATATCCTGTTGCTATAATTACTGGAGGTTCTGCCCCAAGTATAAAATTGAGGTTTGCCCCTTTAGGTATAGATGACGTATATCTTACTTCAATAAACAAAATGCCAGACTTTATGGATTTTTGCTCGAAACATAATTTACACCCATCCGAAGTCTTATTTATGGGAGACGATATTCCCGATATTGAGATATTTAAAATTTGTGGACTCGCTTGCTGCCCTTCTGATGCAGTAAATGAAGTAAAAGAGGTGTGCGAATATATCTCTAATTACCCAGGAGGCCGAGGCTGTGTGAGAGATATAATTGAACAGACTCTTAAAATTAAGGATTTATGGTATAAGAACAAATAGGCCTAAACTAAGCTAAATTAAAACTAAGCAAGCCTGAACTAAGCTATATTCAACTCAACATAATATATAACAATGGCTGTTCTTAAAAATAAAATTAAAGATTATAAAATAATATTAGGGTCGAGCTCTCCAAGAAGAAAGGAGCTCTTGGCCGGCTTGGATATAGAGTTTACCATAGAGACAAACGGCAATATAAACGAAGGCTTTGATTATGCCTGCGATCTCGAAAAAATTCCCGAACTACTCTCTTTAAAAAAATCTGAGAGATTTAACAGAAAACTAGATATAAACGAAATTCTTATTACTGCCGATACTCTTGTTATTTGTAATGGAGAGATTCTTGGCAAACCTATAGAGAGGAAAAATGCTATTAAAATGTTACAAAAGCTCTCGGGGCAAAGCCATGCAGTTATTACAGCTGTAACAATAAGAGGCCTAGGCAAATGCGAAACCTTCTCATCTAAAACAACAGTCTTCTTTAAAGAGCTAAAGAGTGATCAAATTGAGTATTATATAGATAACTATTCGCCTTTCGACAAAGCCGGCTCATACGGAATCCAGGAGTGGATAGGCTACACTGCAATCTCTAGAATAGAAGGCTCCTACTTTAA
>JBAYBU010000063.1:0-7260 GCA_041669105.1 Bacteroidales bacterium
CCTCGTCCATGTCGGTCCCATACTCAAATTCTACAGTAATAAGAGATATATTATCTTTAGAGGTAGAGGTCACCTTTTTAAGGTCAGACACTGTACTAAGTGCCGTCTCCAAGCGTTTTGTAACGTTTTGTTCTATGTCGGTTGCGCTTGCCCCCGAATAAGTTGTCATTACCGTTACTGCATTTAACTCAATTTCTGGATAGAGGTCTACAGAGAGTTTCGAGAATGAGAATAAGCCTAAGACTACTATAGCAACAAAAAATAGTGAAGTGGTAACCGGTTTTTTTACTGCGCTTTCATATATTTTCATAACACCTAAATTGTAAGATCTAATTCTGATTCCGAAATTGCAACCTTACTATTATCCATTAGTACTGTGTGGCCAGCAACTACTACCTGCTGCCCAGGTTCAATCCCGCTTATTACTTCGTAAATTGAATCTATTCTACGACCCAATTCAATTTTTTTATAAACAACTCTATCTCCCTCAATTACAAATACATACTTGTCATTTGTACCCGACTGTTTAATTACGGCCCTATCTGGAACAACAACCTTTTCATGAGAACCAAAATCTACGCTAGCACGAGCAAACATGCCAGGACGAATCAAAAGAGATGGATTATCAATTCTAACCTCGGCCACAAAAGAGCGAGTTGTTGCATCTATCACAGGGTGAATAAGCATTATTTTCCCTGGAAATTCTCTCTCTGGATAGATATCTAATCTTATTTTGGCTGGAGTGTTAATCTTTACAATGGGAAAAAACTCTTCCGAAATATTGATAAGTATTTTAACTGGTTGTATTTGCATTACAACCAAAATTGGTTGGCCAGCTGCTATATCGCCATTATCAAAATTCTTTTGGGTAACTATTCCATTTATGGGAGAGAGAAGCTTAGTGTTATTATCTAAGTTAGTAATACTCTCTTCAGAAACTTTTACTTGGGTCAAAATTTGGTTGTATTGTTGCTCCGATATACCGCCCACTTTATAAAGAGCTTCTGTTCTAAAAAGGTCTGCTTTAAGATTTTCTAGTTGTATCTTAGCCTGTGCATAGTTAATGTTTTCCATTGCTACCAAAAGTTGCCCCTTCTTAACTTTAGAGCCTATCTCTACATAAATCTTCTCAATTCTTTGAGCCGCAGAGCTAGAGATATTATTCTTGATTAATGGTTCTATGTTACCTGTAAACTCAATTTTTTGATCTACAAGCTTTTTCTTTATGGTCTCTACTTTAACAGAGATTGTTTTCTGTTCACTATTCTCTTCTTTCACAGTTTCTGTTTGTGTACAGGCAGGAATAATAAGTGTGACTGCAACAATTAGTGACAACAATTTTTTCATTGTATATAATTTATTATTTATCATTATTGGAGTTTTTAAAACTCTCTTTGACATATTAACTTTCTCAATTATTTATACTCTCTTTTCCAAGAACCTTATCGTACTCGGTTTTAGCTTTTATATAGTCGTAAATTGTTTGATTGAGATTTAATTTAGAGCTTGTCAACGCTATCTCGGTATCGTTAAGCTCTAGCAAAGTGCCTGCACCTGTATTGTATCTCACCTTGGCTATTTCGTAACCTTTGGTTGCTTGCTTTACAGCTTCTATGTCGGATTCTAGCTGTACTGTTGCCCTGTTCATCTCGTTTACCGAGTTTCTTACAGATATGGTCAAATTATTTTCCATTAATTCTCTTTGATATTGTAACTGTTGAATTCCTATTTTAGTCTGTTTCTCTTTTAAACTAATAGAGAACTTATTGAAAATTGGTATTTGTACCGATATGCCTACAGCAAAAGAGTTAGACCATGCTTCATTAAAGCTAAAATCATTATTTTGCATTTGTAGCTGATAATTAGCAAATCCTGCAAGAGAAGGTAACCTTTGAGATCTTATCAGCTCAAAACTCTTATTTAACGACTCCAATTGAATTTCTAGTGAACGAAGGGTGCTATTTCCTTCTAACATGGGGTGTAGAACAGGTCTCTTAGCGCTCATTTGCTCTTTATACGAACTTATATCTCCTTCTAACTTTAGAGGTATATTTAAATCTAGAGAGAGTAAAACTTTAAGTTGCATCTTTGCTAACTCTAGCCCACTTGTTGCCTGGGCTATAGAGGGGGTTATATTTCTTACAGAGACATCAGAACGAATCATATCATATTCCGAAGTGAGTCCGTTTTCGAACATTTTTTTAATATTGTTGGCTGTCTCTTTAGCATTATTATAGCTCTCTTGTAATACCTTTAACGACTCTTCCATCATCAAAATGCCGTAAAAAGAGTTTTTTACCTGTGCTACTAACTCTATTTTTGTGTTTCTAAGCGACTCAAGTGCTGCCTTAAGTTCTAACTCCGAAAGTTCTATGTTTTTAAAAAGTGGCATAGAGAGCAATGGTACTTGTAATGCCCCCGTAAAAGCGTAGCTGTGAGTAGAGCCTACCTCCATTTTACCACCTGGGAAAAAATCGGAAAAGAAAACTGGTTTTAATATATTATTTGTGTACTGCCCACCCCCACTCACCGCAGGTAATAAAGCATACCAATTCTCTCTTTTCAACCAATCTACCCTTTTCACCTCTTGATTGGCAATCTTTAAAGTGAGATTTTGGTCTAGAGCAAGTAGTAGAGCATCCTCTAGCTTTAAAATTAGTTGCTGCTCCGTTGGCTCATTGGTAAAAGGATCTGTTTGAGCATATAACCCCCTCGAAAAAGGCATTAATATCACTACAGAAATAAGTATTTTAAAATTTTTCCAAAGTTTCATATATCTCTTTAATTTATTCTGTTATATTAATTATTGTATCTCTTAATATTTGATTGGGGCTACATTTACTATCTATCAACTCTATTCCTGTTGAAGTGCAAATGCCTCTTATATAGAATATTATAACTTCTCTAAAGAGCTCTTTTCTAGAATAATTCTTAAGAGTAAATACTTCTGAATTTTCAAGGACACTAGATATTTCAATAATTATTTTAGATACAAGTTGAATATTTATATCTTGTTTTATGAGCCCCTCTCTTTGACCTCTAATAATATAATTATGAGTCATTTTCTTGTGAAAATCTACAAAGTGCTCTATAGATTTCTTATATATTTGGTAGTAATATCTTTTTAGTTCTGTGAAAAAATTTCTTTTAAGATCGAATAATAGATCTGATTGAGAATCATGTAATTTAAATAACAGATCTATCACATTTGTCGATTTATCTTTAAACTCATTTGCGCAATCACTCATTTGTAGATACATTAAACTTATGCACTTCTCTAACAGTTGTGATTTATTGATGAATACCTCATAAAGAGTACGTTTAGAGATGCCGTTTTCTTTGGCAATATCGTCCATTGTTACACTCTTGCACCCCCTCTGTAAAAAAAGCTCAAGTGAAGTCTCGATTATTTTTGTTTTTGGATCCATTGTATTATATTAAAGGTCAATTTCAATTTGAGAAATAGAGTTGCAAAAGTACAATACCAAAACTATAAAAACAAAAATAGTTTTTGTCTTTTTAACGTTTTTATTCCCATATACTTATTAACTTTGTACTTTAATCCATACCAAAAATTAAAATAAATTATATATGTACACACACTTTAAAGAGTTCCTTCAAAAGGAGCTAAGCACAATAGAAGAGGCAGGTCTCTATAAAGAAGAAAGAATAATTGTTACTCCTCAAGAGGCAACCATTAAAGTTGATTCGGGCCAAGAGGTTCTTAATTTTTGTGCCAACAACTATCTTGGGTTGTCTAACAGTCCTATCCTTATAAAAGCTGCAAAAAAAGCTTTAGACGAAAGAGGTTTCGGGATGTCTAGTGTTCGTTTTATATGTGGGACACAAGATTATCACATTAGTTTAGAGAAAAAAATTGCCGATTTTTTCGGTACCGAAGATACAATTCTCTATGCTTCTTGCTTTGATGCAAACGGCGGTGTTTTTGAACCCTTACTAACAGAAGAAGATGCTATTATTTCTGACTCACTAAACCACGCATCTATAATAGATGGAGTCCGCCTTTGTAAAGCACAAAGATTTAGATATGCCAATGCCAATATGGAAGAGTTAGAGGAGTGCCTTAAGGTATCACAAGCCCAACGTTTTAGACTAATTGTTACCGATGGCGTCTTTTCTATGGACGGCAATGTTGCTCCTCTAGATAAAATATATGAGCTGGCTAATAAATACAATGCCATTGTTATGGTAGATGAATCGCACTCTGCAGGCGTTGTAGGAGAGACTGGGAGAGGCACAACAGAACTTTTTAATCTCAAGAGTAAAATTGAAATTATTACTGGCACTTTAGGCAAAGCCTTTGGCGGAGCTATTGGTGGATTCACAACTGGGAAAAAAGAGATTATAGATATGCTTCGCCAACGTTCGCGCCCATATCTCTTCTCTAACTCAATCCCACCTATGGTTGCTGCTGCAGGATGTGCAATATTTGATATGATCTCAGAAAATAATGAGCTTCAAGATAGACTACACACTAATACAAAGTATTTTGTAAACAAAATGAGATCTGCTGGTTTTGATATTAAACCAACCGAATCTGCAATTTGTGCAGTCATGCTATATGATGCAAAATTATCTCAAAAATTTGCAAAGAGAATGCTAGAAGAGGGGATTTACGTGATTGGATTTTACTTCCCTGTAGTTCCCAAAGATCAAGCTAGAATTAGAGTACAAATAAGTGCAGGTCACGAAATCACTCATCTAAATAAATGTGTAACAGCGTTTGTCAAAGTTGGGCGAGAGTTAGGAGTTATTATATAGTATTCGGGATATTAGAAAAAAGAAGCTATTTAAGAGAGCTCTAGAATTGATATTGAGCAGATTATCTTAAATCAGTCTAAACGCTTTGCCCGCACAGCGGTAACTCTGCCGGTAGGCACCTTACATATAAAAATTTCCCATTTAACACAGCACCAAATCATCGCCTTACGGTTAATCTTTAAATTTTCTCTCTAAACGGCGTACCCAATTACTATAACGTCTATTACTATAGCTTTTATAATTGTTACCAAATATCAATTCTTGATTAACTATTTTATCAAAATCATGTTCGAAAGGTTCTTTGACAATAATTTCAACATTTTTAGGGATGTTAAGAGATATCTTTTGATAAGTACCATCCCATTTATTTTTTTCACTATAATATAACGGCCATATAGTTATTGTAGAGTCTTTGAGTTCTATTGCTGGCACTCTACTCTTGGCTTTAGTTAAGGCATTGGAATAGCTGTATGCATGGGAGTAAGTTGTGTATTTGAGTGTTCTCTCTTCTTTAGAGCTCTGTCTTACAATTTTAAGATCTGGAAAAACCACCAGTTGATTTTGGTTGTCCATCCAACAGGTAAAAAAATTTGAAAAGCCCGCATTTAAAATAACTCTTTCTTGAGGCATTGGGCTATTCGCCACAAAGCGAACATAAATAGTATCTATCTCTTGATTTAGAGTAATTTCCCCACTATTTTTAGCTTCATTCCAATATGCCCTAGTAGATTTTATAGAGAAGAAAATCATTGCCAAAAGTGAGATAATCCATAGAAGTAAAATAATTAGACCTGGTCTTATCCTCGATGTTTTAAAACCAAATAAAAGCTGTATCCCTATATAAAGCATACCTAATAAAGGCAATAGGAGAAATGAAAGGATTGAGATTTTAAAGTAAATGGGGTTTAGAGTGCCTAAATATACATAATCTAAAAGTTCCATTGGAATTACTCCTTTAAAAACCTCTACACCAAGTAGTAAAAATGAGAGGGTGGCTATTCCCGTAGCAGAGATAATAATTAGGAAAATGGAGAGAATTACCGATAAAAACCGCCAAAAATTTCTTATTAGTCTCGAATTAGTATTTGCTGCTCTTTTAATTCCTCGGCCTGCCTTTTTAATTTCTCTCTCTACTTTTTGATTTATATTCGAAAGATCCATTGGCTCTCCAAACATAGCGCATCTTTGTTCTACAGTGCGAGCTTCGGGAATAACTATCCACATAATTATGTATACAGCAACCATGAAAGAGCCACCGCCAACATAAAACATCCCAAAAAACGAGAATCCTATAAGTAGAATAGCAAATATAATTCTTACTAATGAGACATCCAGCGAGGTATATGCGGCGAGGCCAGAACAGACTCCACCCAAAATTTTATTATCACCATTCCTGTGCAATTTTTTTGGAACTCGTCTATAACGTGTTCCAGTAAAAGCAGATCTTATCTCTCCTTGCTCTTCGTCTATTGCCTGGGGTCTTCCTAAAATTGAGATAACCTCCTTAACAACATCATTTGTAACAACAGAGCCAGCTGGGCATTTTTCTAGGAAAAGCTCGGCCATTCTCTCTTCTATACCCTCTACAATCTCTATGCCATTTTCGTTAGATTCATAATGATCTTGGATTTCGTTTAAGTATCCTTTAATGAGAAGAAAGGAATCTTCTTCTACCGTAAAAGCCAGGTTGTCTATGCTTATTTTTATAACCTTTTTCATACTACTGTTTTTTATTTCTTAAAAAAGCAATTGTATCTACTACTTCTTCCCACGCTATGTCCATCTCGGCTAGCAACTCCTTGCCCTTTTCTGTTAATGAATAATATTTCCTGGGTGGACCCTGCAAAGACTCTTCCCATCTATAACTAAGTAGTCCTTGATTTTTTTGCCGTGTAAGTAAAGGGTAAATAGTTCCCTCTACTACAATCATCTTAGCAGCTTTTAGCTCTGCTATAAGTGAAGATGCATATGCGTCATTGTTATTGAGTATGCTAAGTACGCAATATTCCAAAACACCCCTACGCATTTGTGATTTAATATTATCTGTATTAATCTGGCTCATAATTCTCTCTTTTTAATCTTACTTGTAACTAGAAAACCTTCTAAGATTCTCTGCTGTAATAGGAATCCCCCTCATTTCACATTTCTTTGCAGCAGTATTAGCCATAGGAGCTATAATCCAAATGATTATATATGGCCAAAACCCAAACCCTACCGAAAAAAGAGCAATAACAAAGAGCACTCTAACTAAGACCACATCTATATTAAAATAGAGTGCAAGCCCGCTGCATACACCGCCAATAATTTTATCGTCGGGGTTCCTATACAATTTTTTAACAGTTGTATAGCTGCTAAACTCATTGGTGGGTTCGAAAAGCTCTTCTGCTGGAGTACCGTCGGGCATGCCAAGTTGGGAAATAACCTTATTTACCATTGTAATGTTTACCACTTCATACCTGGCACCAAGAGCTTCTGTAA